>NZ_JBALWD010000002.1:0-212692 GCF_036960985.1 Sneathiella sp.
GCCGGTATCCGCACCGGCTTCTGCCAATATTGCTTCTATGGCGTCGATATCATCCACTTCTATTATGTGGTTCCAGAATCGATAGAAAACGGCATCATTATATTTACGGAAAATCTCTCGGCCCTGATCCTGGGCAAACAGCATGCCAATCGTCGCTGGATGTGAGTCGTAAACTTTGCGAGGTCCCTTGATAAACAGATCGCGTTTCGTTGCAAAACGCCGCATGTCCATATAAGCGTATTTTATCTTCCGCCACTGCACAGGGTTTCGATTTTCAACAGAGCCGGCGAAAGATTCAATATCAAGGGTATAAGGACGCCAGACAACCTCCAAATCAAAATCCTCTTCCAATGCATATGCAGACTCCACTGCAAGATACGCATATGGACTCTTATAGTCAGTATAGTGAATGACTTGTTTTTTACTCACGTTTGGCGCTCCGTGTTTTTATTAAATAGTCATCGAACCCGTATTGGATTGCTAACGCACATCCATTCCATTGGGCGCAATCAGAATTTTACCGTAGTGCCCGGGTGATTGCGCATGACGTATTGCTATCTTGATGTCATCTATTGGATAGATTTTATCTACAGGGGCTTGCAAACGGCCCGACGCAACATCGTCAGCGATCTCAGCATAAATAGCCTCGATTTCCGCCGTCGAGTATTTTGCCAAAAATCTTCCCAGCATAAAGCCAGTAAAGGTGATACCTCTGTATATCAGGTCAAATGAAGGGACCGAAGCGGGTAGGCCAGACATGGATCCATACGTGCAAACGGTGGCATTTTCCGCCACACATCCAGCTATGCGCGCTGTCGCACTGCCTGAGATGGCATCAATACCCAGGACAATCGCCGCGCCGTCACAGGCTTTGTCGGCGCGGACCTGCAGATCATCTCCATCCAGCAGGCAGACATCTGCGCCAAGGGCGTACATATCATCAAAAACATCTGCACGGCGAACGATATTAATCGTGCGGATGCCCCGATGTTTCGCCAAGGCAATTATTTGCCGGCCAACTGCCGAATTGCCGACATTCTGGATAATCCAATCCCCGGCGCTTAACGTCACAATGTCTTGCAACAACAGCCGGACGGTTGGCGGATTTATCCGGATCATCGCCGCCTGCGTCAGATTAATATTACTGGGCAATTTGATAACCGACGTGGCTTTAACGCGGCGTTGCTGCGCCCAGTTTTCCCGCTCCAGATTAATGACAATATCACCGATAGAAACCGCGTTGACATCGCTGCCTACCGCAATTATCCGCCCTACGCATTCAGCCCCCGGTGTAGTTGGCAGCGGAGGCTTCAGCCGGTAGTTCCCCTGGCAAAAAGCGACGTCCGCCGGGTTGATAGGAAAGGCGAGAACATCAAAAACAACTTCATCCTTATTTGGCGCATCGATATCAGGCCCTTCAACACAGCTCACGACTTCCTCAGGGTCACCATAACGGGAGATTTCGATTTTCTTCATAGATATACTTCCCAAATAAGTGGTACGGAGCTGTCTTGTTGCAACGTCCGTCGTTTATGCAATACCAGATATCCCATCATACTGCATGATTACGGGAGTACGCAAAAATTTCTCTACAAAAAGCTGCCCGATAATACGGCTATTCCCTGCTCTTAAAGCGAATTTTATTTTTGAAATTATATCCCTATGCGTCCGGGAAGTTCTCCATCACGCCAATAAAGGAGACAGCAACAAAGGCGAATATCTGAATGCGCGCCAAATAGAGTTTTGCTATGCCGTTCGGATTCAGGGAGA
Source organism: Sneathiella sp. (assembly GCF_036960985.1). Lineage (NCBI taxonomy): Bacteria > Pseudomonadati > Pseudomonadota > Alphaproteobacteria > Sneathiellales > Sneathiellaceae > Sneathiella > Sneathiella sp. The sequence goes on from NZ_JBALWD010000002.1 coordinate 1,771, forward strand.
ACAGCAGCGAAATACTAAGAGCGACGAAGGCCACGATGAGTCCAAGCACCAGGATTGGCCACATCAGAAACCATTCCCCTAATGGGACACTCGACATTTGTGCGGTTGGATGCGCGCCGTCCTGCCCGAGAATGATGGCAGTATAGAGGAACGCGAATAGAGCTGTTGCCAGCGCGATATCCGTCACTCGCTTTACCCAGGTCGGCCATACACGCAGGTTTTCCGATCTGGTCACGCGGCTGTAAACCCAGAAGATGCACGTGCTGAAAGCCAGTAAGATCCAGAGAACCGTAAACATCTCACTTAATCTTCCGATACACAGATTCGTAATTACATTACCCTCCCGTTTTTTGTTTTAGTTTTTCGTATCGTTGCGACAAGTAAGCCTCATCCAGATTACCGGATGCTGCTGGAAGATCATATGATCAATCCATGTTCTTCAAGCTCATTTCGCAATTGAGCCGAGGTTTCAAACCGCACAGTCTTCATTCCTAAGGCTTCCGCGCCTTTCGTATTCACCGGTGAATCATCTATGAAAATACATTCTCCTGCCTGAAGATCATTCCGAGTTAATAAACATTGAAATATTGCAGCATCGGGTTTCATAACCTTTTCATCTCCGGAAACCACCGCATCCCGAAATAACGAAAGGAATTCAAAACGCTTTTGCACCTCACCCCATTTTTCAGATGAAAAGTTGGTAATCGCATAAAGTGGAAATTGTTGTGCCGCCAAAGATTCGAGAATAACGACCGTGTCAGGAAACGTATTCTCTATCATTTCGTTCCAACGCAAATGGGCCGCTTCGATTAGTGAGCTACGATGAGGGAATTGCTCTGATAGATCGGCCACACCCTCTGACCATTGTCTGCCCTTGTCTTGTTGGGCGTTCCAGTTGGCGAAACCAACCTCATCAAAAAACGCATCTATTGATGTCTCGTCTGGGAGCATTTTACGGTACAGATTACGCGGATCCCAATCCAATAACACGCCACCGATATCAAATATGACTGCTTGACCCATTGATTTGACCTCCTCTTCAACCATCAGAGGTGAATACTATCATGACGTTACTACAAGTTGAATTACAAAATATCTTCCGCGCCTTTCAAACATACATATGAAATATAGTCTAAAAAAGAGTTCTGGCGGTCGGTGAGAGATTCGAACTCTCGAAGGGCTTGCACCCTTACCGGTTTTCGAGACCAGCGCATTCAGCCACTCTGCCAACCGACCGCAAATTCGACGCCGCGCCCGTAAACCTGTATATAGAGGCCTATGGGCTTAAAAACACCGAATGGCGGCTTTTACTGCAAGGGTTTTCACAGTGCAAGTGCAGAATGGTTCAAAAACTTTCGGTAGGCGCTTGAATCCTGTTGACTTCGCAGGTCTCATGGATATATTGCGCCCTTCAATTGAGGTACGCGGGGAAATCAGTCTTGGCGGCCCATTCATTATGTTCGAAACGGATCAGCCATGTTTGCAGTGATCAAAACCGGCGGCAAGCAATATAAAGTCGCCAAAGACGATGTCATCAAGGTAGAGCGCCTCGCAGGCGAAGCCGGTGACGATGTACAGTTGGACCAGGTCCTGGCCATCGCAGGTGACGACGGCGCTTTGTCTGTTGGCGTACCCCTTCTGGAAGGTGCGGTTGTTTCCGCTACTTTGTTGGAACAGGCCCGCGCGGACAAAATTGTTGTCTTCAAGAAAAAACGCCGTCAGAACTACCGCCGTAAAGCCGGTCATCGTCAAAATTTGACGGTTCTGCGGATTACAGATATTTCTGCTAAGGGCGCCAAAAAGCCCGCTCCGAAAAAAGCCGCCCCTGCTAAGAAGGCAGATGCTCCGGCTGCAGAAAAAGCTGAACCTAAGAAAGCTGCGCCGAAAAAAGCAGCTGCCCCGAAGAAAGCGGCAGCGCCTAAGGCAGAGAAAGCGGCCCCGAAAAAGGCAGCGCCTAAGAAGGCCGCGCCAAAGAAAACTGAGGAGTAGTTTAGATGGCACATAAAAAAGCTGGCGGTTCAACCCGTAACGGTCGCGACTCAGCAGGTCGTCGTCTCGGCATCAAAAAATATGGTGGCGAAAAAGTTATTTCTGGCAACATCATTCTGCGCCAACGCGGCACCCAATGGTACCCGGGAGATAATGTTGGACTAGGCAAGGATCACACCATCTTCGCCGTTACTGAAGGTAATGTTAAATTTACCAAGAAGAGTGGCGGAAAGATCTATGTATCCGTAGAACAGCAGGCATAACGCCCGCGTTACACGGCTAAGAGATTGAAGAAGGGGAATGGTCCGGCCATTCCCCTTTTTTTATTTTGAACTATAGTCAACGGGATCGCTCCGGTGACATTTCGGTAGGCAATTTTTATGAAATTTCTGGATCAAGCAAAAGTATTTTTACGCTCCGGTAACGGCGGGCCAGGTGCCCTTAGTTTCCGACGGGAAAAATATATCGAATTTGGTGGTCCTAACGGTGGCGATGGCGGTCGGGGCGGATCGGTCATTGTTGAATGTGTTGATGGCCTGAATACCCTTATTGATTATCGCTATCAACAACATTTCAAGGCCAAGAGCGGCGCCCATGGCATGGGCCGCGATCGCAGCGGTGCTGCGGCAAGTGACATGATCCTTAAAGTTCCCGTCGGCACGCAGGTTTTCGAAGAAGACAACAAAACGCTGATCATGGATTTTACCGCGATTGGCCAGAGTCATGTTTTGTGTAGTGGCGGAGATGGCGGCCGTGGTAATGCGGCGTTTAAAACGTCAACGAACCGCGCCCCTCGTAAAATTGAACCGGGCTGGCCCGGAGAAGAACGCTGGATCTGGCTGCGCTTGAAATTGATCGCCGATGCCGGCCTTGTCGGATTGCCCAATGCTGGCAAGTCAACGTTCCTAAGCGTAACCAGTCGGGCAAAACCAAAAATCGCCGACTATCCTTTCACTACTCTTGTACCCCAGCTTGGTGTTGTCGGTGTCGGCACGCGGGAATTTGTGCTTGCCGATATCCCTGGTCTGATTGAAGGCGCATCAGAAGGTATTGGCCTTGGTCACCGTTTCCTCGGACATGTGGAAAGATGTCGTGTTCTCCTGCATCTGGTGGATGGCACTCAGGAAGAAGTCGTCGGGGCGTATAAAACGATCCGCGGCGAACTGGAAGCCTATGCGCAGGAGCTTGCAGAAAAAGAAGAGATCCTTGTTCTGAACAAAATCGATTCCCTCTTTGACGAAGAAATTGCAGAAAAGAAAGCCGCCCTTGAAAAGGCCTCGGGCAAATCCGTTCAGACCATTTCTGCTGTTGTCGGCGATAATGTGGAAGAGTTGCTGTTCTCTTTACAAAAGATTATCGACGACAGTAAAAAAGACGAGGCGGCCGAAATTATCGCAACCGAAAAGCGCCTCGCCGGCGAAGAGCCTGAAACATGGCAGCCTTAATCGATCGATTTACCAAAGCCAAGCGGGTTGTTATCAAAATCGGCTCGGCGCTGCTTGTGGATAGTGAAACAGGACAAATTCGCCGGGACTGGCTGACCGCGCTCAGCGAGGACATTTCGAAAATGCGCGCCCGCGGTCAGGAAGTACTGATTGTGTCCAGTGGATCCATCGCCATGGGGCGGCATGTGCTGGGACTACCCAATGGCCCCCTCAAACTGGAGGCAAGTCAGGCTGCGGCTGCGGCCGGTCAAATCCAACTGGCCCACGCGTATCAGGAAATTCTGGCGTTGCAGAACCTGCAAGTTGCGCAAATTCTTTTGACTCCCTCCGACACAGAGGAACGCCGGCGCTATTTGAATGCGCGGAGCACGGTCGCGACCTTGCTTGGGCTCGGCGCTATTCCTGTGGTCAACGAAAACGATACGGTGGCGACCAGTGAAATTCGCTATGGCGATAATGACCGTCTGGCCGCCCGTGTCGCCCAGATGATCAGTGCGGATTGCCTCGTCCTGCTCAGCGACATTGACGGATTATATGACCGCGACCCCAAAGCAAATGAGGACGCGACCCTTATCCCCGAAGTAACAGAACTTAGCGACGAGGTTATGGCCATGGCCGGCACATCCCGAACCGATGTAGGTAGCGGCGGCATGATTACGAAACTTAAAGCGGCGCAGATAGCCATGGCTGCCGGCTGTACAATGTTTATTGCCAGCGGAACAATCGCCCATCCGATGTCGGCGATCGAGAAAGGCGCGAATTCAACCTGTTTCGTTGCTCATGACACACCGCGTAAGGCCCGCAAAAAATGGATTGCCGCCAGCCTCACCTCACAAGGACGGATTTTCGTCGATGGCGGAGCTGAAAAAGCGCTGAATTCCGGCAAAAGCCTGCTGCCCGCCGGTGTGACGAAAGTAGATGGTAGATTTGACCGCGGCGATCTGGTGACGGTGATGAATACCGAGGGCACGGAACTGGGACGCGGTCTTATTGCCTACTCCTCAGAAGATGCGGCGCGCATCTGTGGCCATAAAAGTGGTGAGATCACCGAGATTCTAGGCTATTCTGGGCGAGACGAGATGATTCACCGCGATGAACTTGCGTTAAACTAACTGGCAAATTGGAAAATTCCATGACCGTACATTCGAATTTAGACGAGAGCGATACCATCGCCAGTATGATGCAGGATCTGGGTCGCCGCGCAAAAGATACGGCGAAAACTCTCGCCATGGCCTCAACCGATGCCAAGAATTCAGCCCTGCGCGATGCCGCCAATGCGCTGCGTGTTCGATCCGCGGAAATACTGGCGGCCAATTCAACCGATATGGCTGCCGCGAAGGAAAAAGGCATTTCCGCCTCTTTGTTGGATCGTCTTGAACTGAACGACGAGCGCATTGGCGCCATGGCGGCAGGTTTGGACGCTATTGCGGAATTGCCGGATCCCGTCGGCGATATCATGGCCGAATGGGATCGGCCAAATGGTCTTGAAATCTCACGGGTTCGGGTTCCCTTGGGCGTGATCGGTATTATTTACGAATCCCGCCCCAATGTCACTGCAGATGCCGGTAGCCTCTGCCTGAAGGCCGGAAATGCCTGTATTTTACGGGGCGGCTCGGAAAGTTATCATTCCAGCCGGGCCATCTGGTCCTGTTTGCAAGAAGGCCTTGTCAGCGCTGGCCTGCCTGCTGATGCCATTCAGATGATCCCGACCACGGACCGGGCGGCTGTGGGTGAATTACTTATCCTGTCTGAATTCGTTGACGTGATCGTTCCCCGCGGCAGCTACAAGCTGATCGAACGGGTGCAGAATGAAAGCCGGATCCCCGTTTTCTCTCATCTGGATGGGCTGGTTCATATATATATTGATGAAGACGCAGATCCTAAAAAGAGTCTGGATATTACCCTCAATTCCAAAATGCGCCGCGTCAGCGTCTGTGGCGCGCTTGAAACATTGTTAGTGCATAAGTCCGCCGCGGCAAGCCAGCTTCCGGCAATCCTTGATAGCCTGATCGACGCAGGCTGTGAAATCCGCGGTGATGACAGCGTCATGGCGCTGGACCCGCGCGTCATCGCAGCGACAGAGGCAGACTGGCAAACAGAATATCTGGAACCAATCCTGTCAATTAAGACAGTAGAAAATCTACTGGCTGCTATTGACCATATTGAGCAATATGGATCCCACCATACGGACTGCATCATCACCGAGAATGCGGACACGGCGAAAACTTTCACGGACATTGTTGATAGTGCCATATTGCTGCAGAACGCGTCGACGCAATTTGCAGATGGCGGTGAATTTGGCATGGGCGCGGAAATTGGGATCTCCACCGGCAAGATGCATGCGCGTGGCCCCGTTGGTGTCGAGCAACTCACCAGTTTCAAATATGTTGTTAAGGGGACTGGCCAGATCCGGCCCTGATACTTCATATGCGGCTACAAAAAATTGGAATTCTGGGCGGCTCCTTCAATCCGGCTCATCAGGGACATCGGGAAATCAGCCTGGCCGCTTTGCGACTGCTTGGACTGGATGAAGTCTGGTGGCTGGTTTCCCCGCAAAATCCGTTAAAATCCAGCGAGGGCATGGGTGAGTTCAAAGACCGAATGGCCAGCGCAAAAAAAATCACGAAGCATCCACGGATCAAGATTTCTGCCTTTGAGGCCAGAATTAACGAGCCAAGAACAGCAAAAATGCTACCAAAATTGATAGAATCAAACCCCAAGTGTCAATTTGTGTGGCTTATGGGCGCCGATAATCTCGTGCAATTTCCAAAATGGTATCAATGGGAAGACATAATGGACACAGTTCCCATTGCAGTTTTTAACCGTCCCGGTTACACATATCGAGCGTTGAACGGGCCCATCGCCCATAAATATCGAAAAAATCGGCTTTTTCCGGCGGCCGACGGTAAACCTATACCGCAATTCGCCTTAACCCCACCCCCTTGCTGGGTTTTTGTGTCGCAAACGGCACATAAAATCAGCAGTACACATATAAGAAATTTTCATGACAAAGCAGGTAATACTTGCTCTTGAGCCATAAAATACCCAAATTAACGGTGTAGGCATGTTTCATGATCACATTTATGGAGAATAATTGATCCCTATTATGAATGCTAACAAAGCTGTAGTTGCTAAACTCCGCGACCTCGTCGAAGACACACTCAATGATGACAAAGCGGAAGAACTTGTTTCTATCGATCTCGCCGGTAAAACCTCCTTCGCAGATTATATGATTATCGCCAATGGCCGCTCCTCTCGTCAGGTAGGCGCGATGGCGGATCATTTACGTACGCGTATCAAAGAAGAAGGTTTTGGCTCCGTCAGGATTGAAGGCAAAACCAACGGAGACTGGATTCTGGTTGACGCGGGCGATATCATAATTCATTTGTTCCGTCCTGAGGTTCGAGAATTCTATAATCTTGAAAAAATCTGGTCTCCAGATTTTCCGATGGAAATGACAAGTTAGCTATCTGCTTCAAGTAAGCTGAAACGTTCAGGAGGGCTGTATGCGCCTTACCATTGCCAGTGTCGGCAGGTTTCGTGGCGGTCCCTTGCCTGCGTTATATAGTGAGTATTCGGCTCGTTTACCCTGGCCTATTGAGCTGAGGGAAGTTGAAGAAAAGCGCCCTCTAAAAGGCGTTCAACGAAAAAACAATGAAGCCGACCTGCTGATGAAAGCCGTTCCCGACAAAGCCCGCCTAATTGTCCTGCATGAAACGGGCAAAGCGCTTACCAGCGTCGAGTTTGCTCGATTACTGGAACAATATGCCGATGACGGAACGCAAAATGTCGCGTTCTTGATTGGCGGCGCAGATGGCCATGCCCCGTCAACTTTGAAGGCCGCTGACCGCCTCCTCTCATTGGGCCCAATGACGTGGCCGCATTTGATGGTGCGCGGCCTCCTGGCAGAGCAACTTTACCGGGCTTCGTCGATCCTAGCCAATCATCCCTATCATCGGGCATGAAACTAATAGAATCTTAAACCTAACGGTACTATAAAGGCATCATGACCAACGACGTGAAAATACAATCAAATGGGCCTGTCCTACTCTGTATTCTGGATGGATGGGGCCATAGTGACAAAGTGATAGACAATGCCATCGCGCAAGGGCAGACACCCAATTGGGATCACATGCTGGCAACGAGACCAAAAAGCCTCCTGGGAACCTCTGGGCTGGATGTCGGATTACCGATCGGTCAAATGGGTAATTCCGAAGTTGGTCACATGACGATCGGCAGCGGCCGCGTTGTGTTGCAGGATCTACCGAGGATCAATACGGAGATCGAGACCGGCGTCCTTGTCACGAACACTGGACTTCAGGATCTCATCAAAAAGCTCCGGACAACCGGTGGCACCTGCCATCTCGCCGGTCTTCTATCCCCCGGTGGCGTGCATTCTCACCAAGATCATTTGGTGGCGGTCGCAAAGATTCTGGATGATGCCGGTATCCCTGTGCGGATACATGGCTTTATGGATGGTCGGGATACTCCGCCCACAAGCGGTGCGGATTTTGTCTCCAAAATGGTCTCTGACCTGTCCGACCTGAACGATACAACCATCGCGACCCTCTGTGGTCGGTATTTTGCCATGGATCGGGACACGAACTGGGATCGGGTTCAGATTGCTTACAAAGCTCTGTTCAATGGCGCGGGCTCTTCCTTTACGAACCCTGTTGCGGCAATTCGGTCTGCCTATGACATCAAAGAAACAGATGAATTTATCAAACCGCTAGTCCACGACGGATTTACCGGCATTCAAGATGGCGATGGCATCATCTGTGCAAATTTCCGTGCCGACAGAGCGCGCGAACTCCTCAGTGCTATTGTGCTGCCCGACTTTGACGGGTTTGATCGTGGGGATCGCCCTCAACTGGCTTCTATCAAGGGAATGGTCGAATATTCGACCACCCTCGCCGATTTTATTCCGGCATTCTTCCCGCCTGTACAAGTAAACAACACCTTGGGGAATGTGGTTTCACAAGCCGGCCGCACGCAGCTTCGCATCGCTGAAACAGAGAAATACGCTCATGTGACGTTTTTCCTGAATGGCGGTGAAGAGCGGGTATATAAAGGTGAAAAGCGTATTCTAGTGCCCAGCCCGAAAGTCGCAACATACGATCTCAAGCCTGAAATGTCCGCGCCTGAAGTAGAAGACAAACTCATTGACGCAATCCAATCAGGTTCCTTTGATCTCATCATCGTCAATTTTGCCAACCCGGATATGGTGGGCCATACAGGCGTCATGCCAGCTGCTATCAAAGCCGTGGAAACCATCGACGGCTGTATCGGCCGCCTGCGAGATGCGGTTGCCGAGGCGACCGGCGTTATGCTGATTACGGCAGATCACGGGAATATTGAACAGATGCGAGATCCGCAAACGGATAGACCACATACAGCCCATACAACAAATCTTGTGCCGTTTGTGCTTGCCGCTGGCGACGGTATCAGTCGACTTGAAAACGGAACCCTTGCCGATATAGCGCCCACACTCTTACATTTTTTAGATATTACAGTGCCTTCCGAAATGACAGGACATAACCTGGCAATCGGTGCAGAAGGAAATGAACATAAACGTGCTGCGTCCTAGTATTAATTACTTTGCCCGTAACGGCTGGTTTTCCGCCGTTTCAGCGTATTTTTGTCTTTTGTGCCTATTATTGGCACCGACCGTCAGCATAGCCAATACGACGCAAGATGATCTGAAAGCCTTACAAAAAGCATTAGCAACCTCGACCAGCCGAAACGAGACATTTACAACTCAGTTGAATAATCTGGACGCCGAGATTATCGGCTTGAAAGCAAGTCTGGTCACTGCCGCAAAGACGCTCACTTCTCTTGATCAAAAGCTGGTGGATGTGGAACAGCGGCTATCGGACATCAAGCAGGTCGAAAATGATACCCTTGACGATTTATCGAAGAGAAATGTGGAGCTGGCGGCAACGTTATCTGCATTGGTCAATTTAAGCCGGCAGCCCGAAGGTACAATTATTGGAAATCCAGCGGGTTTGGTCGATAGCCTCCGGACCTCCTCGCTTCTTCGCAATATCATTCCGACCCTCAAAAATGACGCCGATCAACTGGTGCGGCAACTGGAAACCTTGGAAACCCTGCGGGCGGATTATTTTCGCGAGAAAGCCGAGTTTGAAAATCTGCGAAAAATCAGGCTCATAGAGCAAAAATCCATCGATCAATTGATCGCGGCAAAAAAAGCGGCACAAAACAAGATTGCCGGTTCTCGAACCAAAGAACAGAAACGTCTGAACAAACTGACCGCGAACCTCCGTGATACGACCGCATTGATGGAAAAACTGGCGCAGGATCAACAGAAAGCCAAGGCTGCGGAAGAAAAACGCCTGCAACAAGAAATTGCCCGCACGAAAGCCGAATTGAAAGAGCAACAAAAGAAAGCGGCATCTGTGGCAAAAGCTAATAAAACCGCGGAAAAGCCAATTGAAATTGTAAAACCTGCGGAAAATAAGGAAATAGCTGAAGAAAAGCCGGTGCAAGTGGCCCGGGCAACAATCGGCAAACGCTTTCGCGAAGCGAAAGGCACACTTCCTTTACCTGTTGGCGGTACGATCGTTTCAAACTACAATGAATCCAAGAAAACAGGACAGCAAAAAGGGATCGTAATTGAGAGTAGACCTGAGGCCGCCGTTATTTCCCCGTTTGATGGCCAGATTGCCTTTGCGGGACCATTTCGACATTACGGCCTTTTGCTGATCATTGATCACGGAGATGGATATCATACGCTATTAGCAGGATTAGGATCTATTGAAGGTGCCGTTGGCCAGCTTCTTCTTGCTGGAGAACCAGTCGGACAAATGAAAAAAAGTAGTAAAGACAAACCAAAACTCTATATGGAACTTAGAAGTAAAGGTGCGCCCATTAACCCAGGGCCCTGGTTAATGGCTACCAATAGAAAGGTAAGCGGATAATGAGACATGTTGTAACGGGTGTATTGGCGGTAACGGTAGTCGTGTTGTCTATCGCGATTATTGCGACGCCGGATAAACGCTTAGAAGCCAGCTCGGAAACGTATCAACAATTGAATCTGTTTGGTGACGTGTTTGCAAAAATTCGCGAAGACTACGTGGAAGAGGTTGACGACGCAGAACTTATTGAAGCTGCTATCAATGGTATGCTCAGTTCATTGGATCCGCATTCAAGCTACCTTAACCCAAAAAATTATGACGGCATGAAAGTTCAAACCCGTGGCAAATTCGGTGGCCTGGGTATTGAAGTAACCATGGAAAACGGTCTTGTAAAAGTAGTCTCCCCTATCGATGACACCCCTGCGTCAAAAGCGGGCGTTGAGGCTGGTGACTATATTACTCATTTGGATGGTGAAGCCGTTATGGGTTTGACACTTTCCGAGGCTGTTGAGCGGATGCGCGGCTTAGTCGATACGGATCTTGCACTGACTATTCGCCGGGAAGGTCAAAAAGAACCCGTTGAAATCGTTATTACGCGCGCCATTATTACCGTTCAGTCTGTTCGGGGACGTTTGGAAGACGAAGATATTCTCTATGTCCGTGTTTCCAGCTTTACGGAGCAGACAGACAAGGGCCTTCGAAAGGCTGTACAGAAATTAAAAGACGAAGCTGGCGGAGATTTTAAAGGAATTATTCTGGATTTGCGGAATAACCCAGGCGGATTGCTGGATCAAGCTATCGCCGTCTCTGATGCGTTTCTTGAAAAAGGAGAGATTGTCTCCACGCGCGGTCGGGACGCAAATGATGCCCAGCGTTACAACGCAAAAATTGATGATATCGCTGAAGGAAAACCTGTTATCGTTTTGATAAACGGTGGTTCGGCAAGTGCATCGGAAATCGTTGCAGGTGCCTTACAAGATCACGGCCGTGCGGTAATTCTTGGCACGAAAAGCTTCGGCAAGGGGTCCGTTCAGACCATTGTTCCGCTGCAAGGCAAAGGCGCAATGCGGATGACGACGGCGCGGTACTATACACCGTCTGGGAGTTCTATTCAGGCGAAGGGAATTACCCCTGATATCGAAGTTGAACAGGCGAAACTGGAAGTTTTAAAACCAAATGCACGTCGGACTGAAGCTGATCTTCGGAACCATCTGGAAAACGGCAATAAAGGAGACGCCAAAACCGATCCAACCGCCAAGGCAGGTGACGCACCCGTGGAAAATCTAGATTACCAATTGTTGCGGGCGAAGGATTTATTAAAAGGCGTCTGGCTATTTGCTACAAAAGATGCCAAAAAAGGATAATCTGCCTACCGGCCTGAAATTTGTCATGCGCAATGCAATCGGGCCAACGTCTGATTAAAAAGGCTCGATTGTCGTGCGAAATGTAAAAGAACACCGCGTATCAAAACCGACCCCTCGCAATAGGGTGTCGGTTTTGTTCGTTTTTTCCATAGCTCTAATGCTTGCTGTCATTGGCAGTAGCGCCTGGGTCTATTTAGACCATGACGGCGATTTTTCACCAGAAGTGGTTTCTGCAGTCGCAGCAATTGACGCTCCCCTTGTTGTCTTCGATCCGATTATCTCTGCCCACGAAAAAACAACGCCGACCGACCAGGAAAAAAGGGTCGTTGCTGAAGAAAAAACCGATGTCGCCGTTAAAGAAACAGTGGCCTCTGCTACAGTAACGGCAAGCCCAGCACCGGCCGCCGAGCCTATTGATCAAATCACAGAAGCAGTACCAACGGCAATAGTATTGGATCCTCAACCGCCTGCGACCAAGCCTGCACCCCTTGAAACGCCTGTAATTACCGAAACAAAGCCAGAACCGACGGAAACAACTCTAGCCCGTGCTATTGAGCTTGTGCCGCTAGGAACACCGAAGACGCCAGAAATCGAGTCCCAGCCAACCGATACGCCAAAAATCGCTGAGAATGTCGCAGCGGAAGAAGTCACGCCGGAAATCGTTGAAGCAGCACCTGAACAGATCAAGAAACCGATACAAGTCAGCGAGAGTGTGTCCACAATCCCAGAAAAGGAAATGCAGGAGATATTAGCTGCCGAACCCGCCGCCGGCTCACCTGTCGTTCCTGAGCCCATAACGCAGCCTGATATGCGTGTCACAGACACTCTAGTGACACCGGCCAACGATGATATCCCAACCGAGCTACCAACTATAGCCGCGGCACAGGATCAAGTTTCAAAGGCGCCAGATGAAGCCACCGTTGCGGCAGAAGATATAGACCCCATCGTCGCCATTCCAGTTGAATTTGATCGGGAAATTATTGTTGCCGATATTCCGCCGGCCCCTGCCCCGAGTTTGGATGTGCAAAAAGCCGCTCCAGCCCCGAAACAACCCGCGTTGCCTGAAATCGCAGAAGAAATTGTTGTGGCCCCTCGCGATAAAACGACAGAAAAACTGATTTCAGAAACCGAAGAAACCAAAGTGGAGACACCTGCGTGGCTTGAAGAAACGCCGTCTCTCCCAGCCAGAGGCGCTGTTGAAATGGCCCTGGTCCTGCCCCCCTCACAACCTTCCTATGCTTTCATCGCGCCTACCATTCCGGAGGAGAAACCAGTAGAGACCGCACCAAAAATAACCTCAACACCCGTTGAACCCGTGGTCCTGACACTGCCCCCAGAAAACAAACCCCTGTGGCAAGCAAACGCACAACCTTTCGAGGATGCTGCGAACCGACCTCGGATTGCGATTATTGTGAGTGAGATGGGCATCAGCAAAGCCGGTACGACAGCCGCAATTGATCAACTCCCAGCCGCTGTGACATTAGCCTTCAACCCTTACGGTCGGCGATTGCAAAGCTGGATCGATAAATCAAGAGAGAGAGGTCATGAAGTCCTGCTGCAGCTCCCAATGGAACCCATGGGCTACCCCAAGACAGATCCCGGCCCACGCGCCCTGCTAACGAGCCTAACACCAGTCGAGAATTTGGAACGACTTAATTGGAGCCTGGATCGGTTTTCTGGGTATACTGGACTCACGAACCAAATGGGATCAAAATTTACAGCTTCACGTTCACATATCGAACCGGTCCTTGCCGTCCTAAAAGAGAAGGGTCTGCTTTACGTTGACAGTCGAACTGCCAGCAATAGCGTTGCTGCCAAGATAGCTAAAGAACTTTCTATTCCGGTTGCGTTGAACAATCGGTTCCTGGATCATCGAGCAGATGTTGAAACGCTTGATGCGCGGCTCGTTGAACTTGAAAATATAGCACTGAAGACAGGTTCTGCAATTGGCATCGGCTATCCTTATCCAGCGACACTAGAACGTTTGGCAACCTGGACAGCATCATTGGCAGAAAAAGGAATTGTCCTCGCGCCCATTTCTGCGTTGGTGAACAGACAGGATGTTAAATGACAATGTCCAGCCCAACCACTCCACTTCCTTATCGGCCATGCGCTGGCATGATGGTGATAAACAAAGAAAACAATGTCTTTGTTGGCCGCCGACTTGATATGGTGTCCCAATATTGGCAGATGCCCCAAGGCGGTATTGACCCGGGAGAGCTGCCATTGGAAGCAGCTCACCGCGAACTTTTGGAGGAAATCGGCACTCAAAATGTTGAGCTTTTACACAGCTTAAAGGAGTGGATTGAATACGACCTCCCCGCGGACCTGGTTGGAAAAGTGTGGAAAGGAAAATATCGGGGTCAAAAGCAAAAATGGTTTCTTTTTCGATTTCTCGGCGAAGATGCAGACATCAATATCGCCACAAAACATGCGGAATTCGCAGAATGGAAATGGTCACCTCCAAAAAATCTAATTGGTGAAATTGTGCCCTTTAAGCGTGACATTTATGAAACCATTGTGACCGAATTTACGCCGTTTTTCTAGAAACCGCCGTGAAAATTTATGGCGCACAGTACAACAAATGGTTCATTCCAGTAGTTTTACGACAAATGCCCCCAATATCTAGTATAACAAAATAGTAGTAGCGGATTTAGACTTAACTTGTTGTCTTTCCTTTTAAGTTGAGCCTATAATCTTAACCGATTGTTAATGGTAACTAATTTTTATAGTTAATAGAAATGGTTAACAATTTGACTATTGGGGATCACTTGGTTGGCTTTTCTGTATTTTTAAGAAATCTTGAAAGCTTTCTGAAGTGTAAAAGAGTTGTACTGCTTTTAGTATTTTAATTTTATTACTGTAATCGTTTAGTGAGCGTGACATGAAACATTACGAAGAGCTTACAGGTGGAGAAGGTAGACGTATTTTCTACCGAGCCGAGCGCTTTGATGCCAAAACTCTAATGAGCAGCATCTCACCGGTCGTAGATGTCCAAGATGAATCTTTCGATTTGCTCGATGTCAGCATGAGCGGCATCAGTTTTGTGAGCCCACAAAGTACGTCTTGGCTAGATGATTTGAATAAGGACGTTCCGCTTAGCTTGAAGTTGGATTCTACGGAAATTTTTACCGGACGTGGGACGATCCGACGCATAGAACCTTTGAAAAGCCAGCAGATCGTCGCGTTGGAGTTCACAAAAGGTTATCTTGATATCAAGAAGATCCTGAGACGCCACGACGAAATCTCTCTTCAAAAATCTATCCAAGCCGGTATGAACGATACAACAGAGCTCGTTCCCGGTGAATACAAACAGCTCATAAGCGACGCTATATTTTTGCTGAGATCTGCGCGTACGACACTTGAAGAGATAGAAGCTGAACTATCCGCTGATATGCCACGGCGAGAGGAAAGAATTCGTGATACCGTTATCGCTTGCGAAAAGTTAGCCTATGCGCGCTGGAAAGACCTGTACAAGCTAGGCAATAAAGTTGTGCGCGATATCCGTCACGACCCAATTGTTGAAAGTGCTGTTAAACGATACACGGAAGCGACATTGATGCCTGAGTTAATGGATGGCAAGAACTGGCACCGTTCTTATACCAAGCCTTTAGGGTATCCGGGTGATTTCCAAGTTATGAATTACTTCTATAATGTAGCCCTTATCGGCAATACGCCTTATGAAAAATTCTGCCACCAACTTGGCAATTCAACCGGTGAATTTATTTCTTTTCGCATGACGATGGTCCGCCAAGCTATTGCTAGATTAGCCCTTCAGGCCGCGGAGAAAGGAAAGAGCACTTTTGATGTTGCGAGCCTTGGCTGTGGTCCGGCGCAAGAGGTGCGAAACTTCTTGAAGGCTGACTCTTTGCCGCTTCAGGTTAGTTTTACATTGATCGACCAAGACCATGATGCGCTGACCTATGCCTACGAAAATTCCTTCCCGGAAGTTGCAAGGCTAGATGGGCAAGCGAAAATTAATTGCTTGCATACGTCGTTCGTACAATTTCTCTCTGCTGGAAAACTCGTCGGCAAATTGGGATTGCAAGACCTCGTTTATTCTGTCGGATTAGTCGATTACTTATCGGCGCGTCAGGCTAACAGGTTTGTAACCGGGCTCTACGACAAACTTAAACCAGGCGGAGCCATCGTAGTTGGTAATATGCGACAGTCTGAAGACAGTTTAGAATGGCTATTGGATTACGTTACGGATTGGAAGCTTGAATATCGCACGGAGGATGAAATGTTGGCAATGGCCGACAAAATTGACCCTGATGCGAAACGGGAAGTCCTGCCGGATGTTACCGGACATTGCCACCTTCTAATTGTTACCAAGCCAGACTAAACCGAAAAATATAAACTTTAGCCTTGGGCTTGTTTTTGAGAATTATCTAGGCTTTGTGTAATGACGCGTTCCTTGGGGAATTTGACGATGGCTGTCGTACCTTCTCCAAGCCTGCTTGACAACGTAATCCCTCCGCTATGAAGCTCCATAATGTTTTTCGTCAACGGAAGCCCCAATCCTGTCCCCTCATAATTCCGCGCCATGGAACTCTCAATTTGGACAAATGGCGCAAAAACTTTATCAAGATCTTTCGTATCAATGCCGATGCCGGTATCCTGAATAAGCACCCATAAACCCCCATCTTCGACATTCTCAAAGCTGATCGTCACAGAACCACCTTTGTGCGTAAATTTTACAGCATTCGAGAATAGGTTGAGAAATACTTGTGCGAGAAGTCGGGGGTCTCCGGTCAGCATATTATCATGCTGAGGAACATCAAAAGCCAGCCGAACGCCTCGCTCTGCAGCATGGTCACGCACAATGCGAAGCGTAGAATTAACAATTTCTACAATAGAAACAGGGTTTTCTTGCAAAACCAACTTACCAGCTTCAGCTTTCGAAAGATCTAAAATGTCGTTGATAATGCTTAGAAGATGTTGCCCACTTACATTTATATCTTTGGAGTATTCCTTGTACTGATCTTTTCCGAGAGGCCCGAACATTTCTTTCTCGAGAATTTCTGAAAAGCCAATAATTGCATTTAGAGGAGTCCGTAGTTCGTGTGACATAATCGCCAAAAATTCAGACTTCGCATGATTGGCTGCTTGTGCTTTGTCTGCGAGCTCAACTGACCGGGACCTTTCAGCTTCTAAAAGGCGCATATTGACATAATCCCGACGCCTAGCAATTTCCTGAATATAACTGGCGAAGACACTCAATAACGCCGAACAAACGAGAAAAAATTCAGTCTGAAGAAGAACATCGCTGGGAGGAGGATTTACGAAAAAAACGATATATTGATATGCAACGATGAAAATCGCAATCACGAACGTGGCGTACAGAAAACGCACTGGTGGGATACAGCAACAATAAATCAAGACAATCACAATACCGGCAAAATAACCAGACACGCCAACAGCATCAGCGAGCGCGATCATCACAAGTATGCCGGCTCCGCACGAAAACATGCAAAAAGCAAAAATAGACTGCGCGTAGCGATTTGCAGTGGAATTGAAGGTTAGCAAAATGGACACAAAGAATATAGGTGCGACGATACCAATTCGCACGATCAAGGCTTCTGTAAAGATTTCCGGAATGGAGAAATAGTCGAGAATTCCGAAGGCCATATAGATAATAATTCCAGCTACCAACGCCAACCGCATGACAGGAAGAGCTTTTCTCAACTCCGTCCGATTATGCCGCCGTTCTTCGTCCCGGTCCGCAAACCGCAAAGAGAAGAGGTTGATTGTAAAATCACCGAAACCAAAATGCTCGGAGATCCGCTTGGAGATTGTCATCCCGTCTTTACTCACATACTCGTTAGAGAAAATTATCCCAAAATTCTTTCGAAACTTGCAGACAGATTAACTATTATAGGTAAATAAACTCTTAATTTGACGGGCTGTTGCCTCGCACTCTTCACATATTTATAGTGTATTTTCGGGTATTGGCTCAGATCTCTTCGGAAAATCGAATTGAAATAGGATAATTTCACAAAAAAAGGGCAAAAAAAAGAGACCCTAAAGGCCTCTAATTGATTGAAGATCTAATTGCTACTAATCGATTGCATCAAGCAATTGCTGCAAATGATCCTTATTCTCCGCGGCTCGGCGCCTAACTTCGTCGTCTTTAGCGTCTTCTTCATCTTCTGTCGCATTTTGAATACGCTGCTCGAGATCGGAACGATTAAGATCAGCAATGTAAATTGCTTCTTCGGCCAGTACTGTCAGTTTATCGTTAGACACTTCGACGAAACCACCATTAACGAAAATTCGGTCTTTCTCAACATCATTTTCATAAATGCTAATTACACCGGGACGCAAAGAAGACGTCACAGGAGAATGCCCGGCAAGCACCGCAAAGTCACCTTCGGCACCTGGTACAACCACCATCTCAAAATCAGCAGACAGCATCAACTTTTCCGGTGACACCAGGTCCATGGTAATCTTATCGACCATTCATCGTACTCCTTCAGCCAACAGTGCTTACGCAGCGTCTGCGGCCAGTTTTTTCGCTTTTTCAATGACTTCTTCGATACCACCGCACATGTAAAAAGCTGCTTCCGGAAGCTCATCATAGTCGCCGGCACAGATTTTTTCGAATGCGTCGATTGTGTCTTCCAGCTTAACGAACTTACCAGGAGATCCAGTAAAGACTTCTGCGACATGGAATGGTTGGCTGAGGAAACGTTGAATTTTCCGGGCGCGGGCCACGATCAATTTATCTTCCTCTGACAATTCATCCATACCCAAGATTGCAATAATATCTTGCAGAGATTTATATGTCTGCAATGTTTCCTGAACCTGGCGCGCAATGCCATAATGACGATCACCAACGACAGCCGGGTCGAGCATACGAGAAGTTGAATCCAGTGGATCAACCGCCGGATAAATACCGAGTTCTGCAATCTGACGTGAGAGCACTGTCGTCGCATCCAAATGGGCAAACGATGTTGCTGGAGCCGGATCGGTCAAGTCATCGGCAGGAACATAAATCGCCTGAACTGATGTAATCGAGCCTTTGTTGGTTGATGTAATACGCTCTTGCAAGGCGCCCATATCAGTTGCCAATGTCGGCTGGTATCCCACAGCAGAAGGAATGCGGCCCAGGAGGGCTGACACTTCGGATCCTGCCTGAGTGAACCGGAAAATATTATCAATAAAGAACAACACATCCTGGCCTTCAACGTCACGGAAGTATTCCGCCTGGGTCAAACCAGACAATGCCACCCGCATACGTGCTCCTGGAGGCTCATTCATCTGACCATAGACCAAAGCCACTTTTGACTTATCACCTTCAAGATCAATAATGCCGCCTTCGATCATTTCGTAGTAAAGATCATTACCTTCACGTGTCCGCTCACCAACACCGGCGAACACAGAATAACCACCATGACCCATGGCCACGTTGTTGATCAATTCCATGATCAGAACCGTTTTACCAACACCAGCACCACCGAATAGGCCAATTTTACCGCCTTTCGCATAAGGTGCGAGCAGATCGACAACTTTAATACCTGTGATGAGAATTTCAGCGTCTGTTGACTGATCGGCAAAGTCAGGTGCGTCAGCATGAATTGGTGAGTATGAATCAACTTCAATTGGTCCACGCTCATCAACAGGTTCGCCGACAACATTCATGATCCGACCAAGTGTATTCGGCCCAACCGGCATGCGGATAGCGTCGCCCGTATCTGTTACTTCCTGACCACGAACCAGACCTTCCGTGGCGTCCATTGCAATGGTCCGCACGGTGTTTTCACCCAAATGCTGCGCCACTTCCAAAACCAACCGGTTTCCGTGGTTATCACAATGAAGAGCATTCAAAATTTTTGGTAGCTCACCATTAAATTGTACGTCTACGACGGCACCGAGTACCTGTGTAATTTTGCCGACACTATTCGCCATTTTCATGCTCCCTACAGGGTCACTTCTGTTCTTAAAAATCGACGCGAAAGACTAGACTGCTTCCGCACCGGAGATAATTTCAATTAGTTCACTCGTGATCGCCGCTTGGCGCTCACGGTTATATTGCAAGGTCAATCTATCGATCATATCCCCTGCGTTTCTTGTTGCATTTTCCATCGCTGACATTCTTGCGCCTTGCTCAGACGCTGAATTTTCAAGCAAAGCCCGAAAAACTTGAACCGACAAATTACGCGGAAGTAACTCCGTGAGAATTTCCGCTTCATCCGGCTCATATTCATAAACCACGTCGTCCGCATCTGTTGATGCTTCAGGCACGGAAGCAGGAATTATTTGCAAGCCCGTAACTTCTTGAGTCATAACGGAGATAAACTTGGCGTAAAAAATCGTACAGACGTCAAATTCGCCTTCGCTAAACCTTGTCAAAAGGTCTTGAGCAATTGGTTGCGCATCGCCAAAACCGATCCTTTTGGAGCCTGATAAATCCACGAGATCAATGATCAAATGGCCATATTTACGTTTCAGCGCATCCCGGCCCTTTTTCCCAACACAAAGGATATTGACATCCTTGCCTTGGGAAACAAGACTTTGTACTTTCAAAGCGACCGCTTTGGAAATAGAGCTATTAAATCCCCCGCACAGGCCACGCTCACCTGTCGCTGCAACAATCAAATGCTTTTGATCGGAACCAGTACCGCCGAGGAGCTGCGGAGCATCGTCCCTGCCAACCATTCCGGTCGCCAAAGAAGCCATCATGCTATCCATTCTCTCAGCATAAGGACGAGCCGCATTTGCAGCCTCTTCAGCATGGCGCAGTTTCGCTGCAGCCACCATCTTCATAGCCTTAGTGATCTTCTGCGTCGACTTGACGCTGGTGATCCGGTTTTTGAGCTCTTTAAGGTTCGCCATATTTAGGCTGCCCCTTCCCTAATCTCAGGTTTTACGCAAATGTCGTGGTAAAGCTTTCAAGAATTTCTTTAAGCTTCGTTTCAGATTCTGAAGATAATGCTTCCTCACTCAGGATCGTATCCATAAGATCCTGATGCTTAGCATGCATTTCTGACAGAAGTTGTTTTTCGAAATCACCGATTTGCGATACCTCGATACGATCAAGGTAGCCTCGCACGCCAGAGAAAATAACCACAACCTGCTCGTCCATAGTCAACGGGCTGTACTGCGGCTGTTTCAATAACTCAGTCAACCGAGCGCCACGTGCCAATAGCTGTTGTGTTGCAGCATCAAGGTCGGAGCCGAACTGGGCGAAAGCTGCCATTTCACGATATTGCGCCAATTCCAACTTAATACTACCCGCAACCTGCTTCATGGCTTTCGTCTGCGCGGATGAGCCCACACGAGAAACAGACAGACCAACGTTAATCGCCGGACGGATACCTTGATAGAACAGTTCTGTTTCAAGGAAAATCTGGCCATCCGTGATAGAAATCACGTTTGTCGGAATATAAGCAGACACGTCACCGGCCTGTGTTTCAATTACCGGCAAAGCCGTCATCGAACCGGACCCATTTTCTTCGTTCAATTTAGCAGAACGTTCCAATAGACGTGAATGAAGATAGAAAACATCACCTGGATAGGCTTCACGTCCTGGAGGGCGACGAAGCAACAAGGACATTTGACGATAGGCGACAGCTTGTTTCGAAAGATCATCATAAATGATCAATGAATGCATACCATTGTCACGGAAAAACTCAGCCATCGCACAACCGGTAAACGGCGCAAGATACTGAAGTGGTGCTGGATCTGAGGCCGTCGCTGCAACAACGATGGAATATTCCATGGCGCCGTTTTCTTCAAGGGTTTTCACCACCTGAGCAACTGTTGACCGCTTCTGACCAATCACGACATACACGCAATAAAGCTTTTTGCTTTCATCATCGCCCGCATTTACGGATTTTTGATTGAGGATGGCGTCAACTGCCACGGCCGTTTTACCGGTCTGGCGGTCACCAATAATCAATTCACGCTGTCCACGTCCAACAGGCACAAGGCTGTCGATCGCCTTAAGGCCTGTCATCATTGGCTCGTGAACCGATTTACGGGGCATAATACCAGGAGCTTTAACATCTACACGGCGTGTTTCAGCATCTGCAATCGGGCCCTTTCCATCAATCGGGTTCCCCAAGCCATCGACGACACGACCAAGAAGTCCTTTGCCGACGCTTGTTTCAACAATGGCGCCTGTACGTTTAACCGTATCGCCTTCGCGGATATCGCGGTCGGAACCAAAGATAACAACACCGACATTGTCGGTTTCCAGGTTCAAAGCAAGACCCTTAATGCCTCCTGGAAATTCGACCATTTCACCGGCCTGAATATTGTCTAGTCCATATACGCGGGCAACACCGTCACCAACGGAAAGCACTTGGCCAACTTCTGAGACTTCAGCTTGCGTGTCGAAACCAGCAATCTGTTGTTTAAGAATTTCGGATATTTCTGCGGCGCGGATATCCATCACCCAACCCCTTTCATCGCAAACTTGAGATTCTGAAGCTTGGTTCGGATCGAGCTATCGACCATACGTGAACCAACTTTTACTATTAAGCCCCCAATCAGGCCATCATCTACATCCGCCTCAAGGCTGACGTCACTTTTGATGGCAGATTTAAGAGCTGTCGCAATAGCCTCTAACTGGCTATCACTTAACTTCTTAGCGGATATTACTTTGGCTACGACCTCGCCACGCTCTGCGGCTAGCAATTTACCAAAATCATCTATCATGTCCGGCAGGGCAAATAGACGACGGTTTCGTGCAACTGTGCCGACGAAACGACGAACGAGATCACTAACGCCTAATTTTTCAAGCACGGCCGCCATAGCCTTAGCCTGATCATCGCGGCTGATAAGTGGACTCCGAACGAGGCGCACGAGATCTTCACTCTC
This sequence comes from Sneathiella sp., assembly GCF_036960985.1. NCBI lineage: Bacteria > Pseudomonadati > Pseudomonadota > Alphaproteobacteria > Sneathiellales > Sneathiellaceae > Sneathiella > Sneathiella sp. The sequence continues at coordinate 24,271 of NZ_JBALWD010000002.1, forward strand.
GGCCATCATCGATTTAATCGTGGTCAAATCTGCCGCCACTGTATCGAATTGCTTCGCTTCAGAAGACAAATCAAACAAGGCTGTCGCATAACGACCCGAAATACCGGAAACTGTTATGTTCTCAGCTGACAAGGAACGATCCCCAAGCCTGAAAAAAAGACGCGAATTGCGCCGGACAAAAACTTTTATTCGCCAAACTCTCGGCACCTGAAATTCGAGGTCCCGTTAGCAAGGCACCGGGTTATTAGCACAGGGAAATCCGGGTGGCAATATGCTGCAGCCCAGTTTATTCATCAAAAATCACCTTTCGCTCCAGAAAGACTTTAATTTGCGATACATTACATGAAATTATAAGGATCAATATCTATTTGAAGCCTGATATTGCTTGGCACTTTCCGGCCCTTCAACCAATTTCCAATCAGCGCCTGAATATTCATTGCTTTATCGCATTTTACAAGGAATCGATAACGATGACGTCCCCTAATCATCGATAAGGGAGCGGGCGCTGGTCCCAAAATAATAAAGTTTTCTGCAATCGGGGCGGAGCGCGCCAATAAATTGGCGAATCCCGAAACTGATTCGGCATCAACACTTGAAAGAATCAAGGCGGCCAACCGACCAAAGGGCGGCATGCGAGCGTCTTGGCGTGCTGAGGTCTCGTAAGCAAAGAAGGCTTCTTCATCTTGATTGACAATGGCGTCAATTACTGGATGTTCCGGAATATGGGACTGCAAGACAACCTTTCCCTTAAGGGCTTCACGACCCGCTCGACCCGCCACTTGTGAAAGCAGTTGGTAGGTACGCTCAGCAGCGCGCAGGTCCCCGCCAGCCAACCCAAGATCCGCATCAATAATTCCGACTAACGTCAATTTCGGAAAATGGTACCCTTTCGCGACAATTTGCGTGCCAATAAGAAGATCAATCTCCCCTCGTTCCATCGCACCTACAAATTCCGCCGCCGCCCGCGGGCTTGTTATCGTGTCGCTAGCGATTGTTGCGATTTTTTTATCAGGAAAAAGCATTTCGGCTTCCTCAGCCAATCTCTCAATTCCGGGACCACATGCTTTAAAGCTCTCTTCCGCTTCACATTCAGGACATTGACGCGGTGTTTGCGCGGTATAGCCACAGTGATGACATTGTAATCTTTTTACTAATCGATGCTCAACAAGCCAGGCACTGCAATGAGGGCATTGCAAACGATGCCCGCAGGTATCGCAAAGCGTCAGCGGAGCATATCCCCGTCGGTTCAAAAAGAGCATTGCTTGCTGCCCGGAATCTAGAGTCGTTTCCACGGCTTCTCTTAGCGGTTCCGAGATCCAACGCTGTGATCCGGGGCTATGTTGCTTTAAATCAACTATGTGAACGTCAGGTAAAGTGGCTCCGCCAAAGCGAGACGGCAATTTCAAATAAGTATAACGATCTGATTGTGCGTTTATCAGGCTTTCAAGTGACGGCGTCGCTGAGGCAAGTACAACGGGGAAATTTCCAATTTTCCCGCGGACAACAGCCATATCCCGGGCATTGTAAGAAACGCCCTCATCTTGCTTAAAAGACGCTTCATGTTCCTCATCCACTACGATAACACCAAGATTGGGAAAAGGCAGAAATAGGGCAGACCGGGCACCGACGACTACATCTGCACGTCCCTCAATCACGGCACGCCAGTTACGTCGGCGTTCCGCCTGACTAAGATCAGAGTGCCATTCAACCGGTTTTGTGCCGAAGCGATCCTCAAAACGCGACAACCATTGCGACGACAATGCAATTTCTGGCAAAAGTACCAGCGCTTGACGGCTTTGTTTGAGGCATTCGGCAATCATTTCAAAATAGACTTCTGTTTTCCCAGATCCAGTGACGCCGTGAAGGAGAGAAACATCAAAGGAGTTTTGCTCTACCATCCGGACGAGATGCTTTGCAGCGGCGTCTTGATCCATCGATAATCTAGATCCCGGCCGCTGCCAATCAGGCCGCATAACAGGCTTTTCCGAGGGCAAATGCACCCGTTCCAACACAGCTTGCGCTGCCAGTCCCTTAACGACCGAACTGCTGACTGCTGCAAGGTTGCTGAGATCTGCGGCTGTAAATGCCGGACCCTCTGCCGCAATTTCCAAAACCCGTTTACGAGCTGGGGTTAATTTATCCGGTTGGTGCCCCGTAAAACGATATCCCGTACGGGGCGGCTTTGGGTAAAGTGCATCGGGAACACTCATGGCCATTCTCAATACTCGGCCGCGCCGTTGCATGGTATATTTTGCAACCCAATCTACAAATGTACGGCTATCTTCAGGAAGAATTGGCGATGGTAAAATATCCAAAATGTCTTTCATACGTGCTTCGGGGAAATCGGAGTTCAGGGCTTCTTCCCAGACCACGCCCGTAATTTCCCGGCGGCCCAGGGGCACCGTCACAAATTGTCCAAGGACAATCCCCAGATCCTCAGGTGCCCGATAATCATAGACATCTCCTATAGCGAGAGGCAGAAGTACGCGGACGCGTCGATGTTTGTTTGTGCTGCTCATATCTATGCGATAGACTATTATTACACGAGGAACCAGTCGTTATTCGTTAAGGTCGATTGTTCTTTCCGATCAAAAGAATTATAGAGAGTGAACACCCAGTTCCAAGCACCCAGAATTACAGGATTTGAGATATACAATGAAATTTTTTGTTGATACAGCCGATACGGAAGAAATTAGAGAATTATCAGACACTGGCCTCTTGGACGGCGTAACAACAAATCCTTCTTTGATAGCTAAATCCGGACGGGATTTCTTTGAAGTGATTAAAGAAATTTGCAGCCTGACGGACGGCCCGGTAAGCGCAGAAGTCGCCGCAACCGATTATGAAACTATGCTTGAAGAGGGAAAACGGCTAGCTGGCCTGGCAGAAAATGTTGCCGTTAAGGTACCGCTGACGATGGCAGGGCTAAAAACCTGTTCGCAACTCAGCAAAGCAGGAACACAAGTAAACGTCACACTTTGTTTTTCTGCGCCGCAAGCCATATTGGCCGCGAAGGCTGGCGCAGCATTCATTTCACCATTTGTTGGCCGATTAGATGATATCGGGCAGGTTGGAATGGATCTTATCGGTGACATTGTCCAGATCTATGAAAATTATCCAAAAATGGAAACCGAAGTTCTTGTTGCGTCAATTCGCAACCCAACGCACATTGTTGATGCAGCTCTTATGGGCGCGGATGTTTGTACCATTCCACCCTCTGTTCTCAAGCAACTAGTCTCCCACCCTTTAACCGACAAAGGACTAGCCGCGTTTCTCGCGGATTGGGAAAAAACCGGTCAAAAGATTTTGGATTAATAGCCAAATAGTGAGATGAAATAGTGAGTAAAAAATCAGACACCAAAACCGAAAATCCGCAATCTCGAATTGAAGACCTAAGCGAGGAGGATGTTCGAAACTGGCTGACTTCCCACCCTGATTTTTTGTCGAACAATGCAAGCTTGCTGGCGACCTCGCTTCCCTCTGGCAGGATTACAGGCGATGGCGTCATAGATATGCAGTCTGTGCTGGTGAACCGGCTGCAGAAAGAAGTTGCAGATTTATCTGCTGTTCAGAATGAATTTGTAAAAGCGTCGCGCTTAAACTCTCATACTCAAGATATGGTACATGCGTCCGTTATGGCTATGTTATCTGCAACGAGCCTCAATCATTTCGTTCATATCCTAACGCAAGATCTTCCCGAGCTTTTGGAAATCGACGTCATTACATTATGTATTGAAGATGGACCCATTTCTTTGCCGGAAATGACTGGCTTGCAGCGATTGAAAGAAGGCAGTATTGAAAGAGCGAATTGGCGTGAGCGCGATATAATTCTACGGGCTGCTGCCCCAAAGTCCAAAGCAATCTTTGGCCCCGCCAAAGATTTGGTTCAATCAGACGCGCTTATAAGACTTAATGTACCGTCACTTCATGCCAATGCCATGATAGCCTTTGGCAGTCGTGAATCAGATCATTTTCAAGAAGACCAAGGCACAGAGTTACTGACTTTTCTTGGCATTACTATGCAATCTTGCCTCCAGATGTGGTTGGAACAAAAATCGGATTAGCCATGCAGGGCCTTCCACTACTAAGCGACGCGTTCGAAAACTGGATTGATTGGCTTCGGCACGAAAAAAAAGTAAGCCCCCACACGTTGGAAGCCTATGAACGGGATGTCCGTGATTTCCTAAGTTTTATTAGAGGCCATATCGCAAAGGAGCCGGATTTGCCGAGCCTTGAAGCTTTGCGTGCAGCCGATTTCAGAGCGTATCTCGCCTATCGGCGGTCAGAAGGATTGGCGGCAACTTCTTTGCGTCGTGTCTTGTCCTCGATAAGAAGTTTTTACAAAAGGCAAGAGCGGGACAAATATATTCATAATCCCTACCTTAAGACAATCCGAACACCCAAAGCCGGCGTAAAGCTTCCACGTCCACTTTCGGTTGTCGACACACGAGATCTTCTCGATAGTATAACAGATACAAAAGAGCCTTACTGGATACAAAACCGCGATGCAGCAGTACTGACACTTTTATATGGATGTGGGCTTCGCATTGGTGAAGCCTTATCTCTAAATTACGATGATCTTCCCGTTTCGGATACTTTGACACTTATCGGAAAGGGGAATAAGGAACGAATTGTGCCCGTTCTCCCGGCTGTTCGAGAAGCGTTAAATTCGTATATTGATCAATGCCCATATCCCTTGAAAAGCAGAGGACCTCTCTTTGTAGGACGCCGCGGCAAACGGCTTAGCGCTCGTGTCATACAACTCAAAATGCAGGCGTTGCGGCGCAATCTAAATTTACCTGAAACCGCAACGCCTCACGCACTTCGACATAGTTTCGCAACCCATTTACTCGAAGGTGGTGGGGATTTGCGGTCCATACAAGAACTGTTAGGGCACGCATCTCTTTCATCTACGCAACGATATACCGATCTTGATATGGAAAAACTTTTGGCGGTCTACGACAAAGCACATCCGAAGGCTTAGTCTCTGGTCAGCCGAAGGAAAAACGGGCCCAGAAGAGTCACGGCTCCTACAGATGCGAACATTAAACCCCAACCTAACGTTTCAGTCGGTCCGCCAGCACTATCTAAAACCATGCCGGCGACTACTGGGCCCAGCATACCGCCTGTGAAACCGAGGAAACTATGGACCGCCATGGTTGCACCCCTTAAATCCAGCGGAGAACTTCCGACGGCACCAGCGGTCAACGATGATGAATCCGCGGTAATTGTAATGCCGTAAAGAGAGGCAACAGCAACAACGAAGGCAAACGGCATTTCCGCCGTGAAGCCGATGACACAAGAAACAATAAACGAAAGGATCATAATAATCGTAATAGATCGCCGACGGCCAATTTTCAGTGACAGTTCATTTCCCAGAACACTGGACGGCAGACCAAGAAAAACGGCAAAAGCTGTAATCGCAGAAACGTCCATCCAAGCGGGCGCATCGGTCAAGGTATGTGAATAGGCTAGAAACGCGAGTATAAACGATCGCATAGCAACCAGCTCCCAAGTATGAACGACATACCCAAGGATATATCCCATTGTGAACCTATTTCGAACAACAGGTGCATAATTCATAATTTGCGACCAAGGACGCTTTGTCGCGGACTTTAATGGTTTAGTACAAAATAAAATGATCGCGATACCAAGGGGCGGGCCAATAATAATAGCAGCCAGAGAGGTCTTCCAATCCATCCATAAAAATATTTGACCAACGGCAAGAAAAGAGACGGCAGATCCACAAGAAAAGCACGCCGTGTAAAAAGCGATGGAACGCGATTGATCGCCCTGCGGCAATCGGTCAGTCAGGAGTTTCAAGCCAGGCATATAAGTACAACCCAATCCGGCGCCCGAGATAAACCGCCAGGGCAGAGAGCTCCAGAAATCCTCAGCATGAAAAGCGAAACCATAAGTACCAATCCCCGCGAGCACGCACCCAGCAAGAAATACGTTTCTTGCATCGACCCGATCCGTAAACGAGGTGGAAAGCGGACCAACCAACATAAAACCAAAAAAGAACATACCGTTTATCCAACCAGCATCGGTCCCTGTTAAGGACCAATGCTCAAAGAAAAACGGTGTAAGCGCTGGAAACGACGCAAACGACGACATGGCCAGAATTTCGGCAATACAAATCGCGATGGTAAGTCGAACGGCAGTCAAGGTCTCCGCCCTTCTTTATTCTGGAGACGTACTCGCGATTGACGGACGTGATGCCACAGTTTCATACCAAGCCGCCAATTTGGGCCGATCATCCCGCCATTTTTCATCCGAAAAACGAAAGTCGTGATAACCCAGTGCGCTGGCAACGGCAATTGTCCCAATATTTAACGGTCCATTGTAGCTTTCTGCTTGCGTTTCCATAACATCCAAACAGGTTTCCATGGCTAGCTTAAGTCTCGCATTCCAGCTCGGAGAGCCTTCACCATCAGGCATGATACTGTCTACACGGCGATGATATGCAGCATCTGTCATACCATCGGCCATGGCATGCAATGTCAAAACTCTTGTGCGTTCAGCTCCTGCTTCGGGAAATAGCGACGGGCCGCTGCCAATATTGTCGAGATATTCACAAATCACATAAGAATCGAAAAGAACGTCGCCGGAATCCAACGTCAGACTTGGAACTTTCCCTAAAGGATTTGATGGATTATTCCCCTTAAACATGTCGCTGTGGTCGGAATCCTCGAGAACAATCCGATCCCGCAGGTTATGTTCGATAGCTGTAATCATAACACGGCGAACAAAAGGCGAGAGGGGGCTATAACAGAGCTTCATAACGTCTCCTTTGGGAAAAGCCGTCGGCTTGAGCCGACAAAAAATAAGGGCTGCCCCGAAAAAGGCAGCCCTGCATTGTGATAACTTTATGTCGTAACCGTCAACTGTTTAATGTACGACCAGCAACCGCTAGGGCTGCTTCTTTTACAGCTTCATTCAAAGTTGGATGCGCATGGCAGGTCCGCGCAATGTCTTCTGCTGATGCCCCAAATTCCATCGCCAGCACACATTCGTGAATTATTGTACCAGCATCCGGTCCAATTATATGAACACCCAATACCTTATCGGATTTTTTATCAGCAAGAATTTTGACGAAACCATCTGTGAACCCGTTCGCGCGTGCGCGACTGTTTGCCATAAATGGTGATTTGCCAACATTATATTCAACGCCTGTTTCCTTTAATTGCTCTTCTGTTTGACCAACCGTCGCAACTTCGGGCCATGTGTAAATGACCCCAGGAATTATATTATAATCAATATGTGGCATTTGGCCGGAAAGCTTTTCGACACACACAACCCCTTCATCTTCAGCTTTATGGGCTAGCATCGGGCCCTCAATCACGTCGCCAATAGCATAAACGCCATCAACACTTGATTTAAAGTTTTCATCAACGACTATTCGGCCCTGCTTGTCTTGGTCTACACCGATATCTTCCAAACCAAGTCCATCTGTATAGGGACGGCGCCCAATGGCTAAAAGAACCACATCCGCTTTTAAACTTTCTTCTTCACCGCCTTTGGCAGGCTCCACAGTAATTGTTACTGCCGACTTCGTTTTCTTTGCGCCGGTCACTTTTTTACCGAGCATGAATTTAATGCCCTGCTTCTTCATGATCCGTTGAGTGGTTTTTGCAACCTCGTTATCCGTGCCCGGTAAAATACGGTCAAGGAATTCTACAACCGTTACCTCTGCACCGAGACGACGCCATACCGTCCCCAACTCTAAGCCGATGACGCCCGCACCGATGACGATCATTTTTTTAGGTACTTTTGGCAACTCAAGCGCTCCTGTTGAGGAAACGATCTGCTTCTCGTCTATCTCCACATTCGGCAGCGGCGTCACTTCTGAGCCTGTAGCAATCAGGATATTTTTTGCTTTCAAGATTTGAGGGTTTTCACCGGTGACTTCAACACGCCCACCGCCCTGCAGAACACCGGCACCTTTAACGTAGGTAACTTTGTTTTTCTTGAACAGAAACTCGATTCCCTGTGTAAGGCTTTCGACAGTAGCATCCTTCTGCCCCAGCATCTTCTTCAAATTCAGCTTTACGGTTCCCGTCGATATGCCACGAGATTCAAAACTATGTTGTGCTTCTTCGAAAAGCTCTGAAGATTGCAATAAGGCCTTTGACGGGATACATCCGACATTCAGACAGGTACCGCCCAAGGCGCCGCGTTTCTCCACGCAAGCAGTTTTCATGCCCAATTGAGCTGCTCGAATTGCAGCCGTATATCCACCGGGGCCGCCGCCGACAATGATCAGGTCGAAAATATCGTCGCTCATGTTATTCCTCTTTCAGAACGCTAGAGACTAGAGATCAAGCAGTAAGCGCTGCGGATCTTCGAGGGCTTCTTTGACACGTACGAGAAACGTAACCGCTTCCTTACCATCGATGATACGGTGATCATAGGTAAGTGCCAGATACATCATTGGACGAATTTCAATTTCACCATTTACGACCATCGGTCGCTCTTGAATTTTATGCATGCCCAAAACAGCGGCTTGCGGCGGATTCAATATTGGCGACGACATCAACGACCCATAAACACCACCATTAGTGATAGTGAAAGTACCACCTTGTAGATCAGCCATACTCAATTTGCCATCTCGGGCTTTTTTACCAAGTTCGCCAATGCCTTTTTCAACTTCCGCAAAACTCAATTGATCGGCATCTCGCAAGACGGGAACAACAAGACCTGTTGGTGTGCCTACAGCAATACCCATATTGTAGTAGTTTTTATAAATCAGATCATCGCCATCAATTTCCGCATTCACTGCTGGCAGTTCCTTCAAGCCTGCGATACAAGCTTTTGTGAAAAACGACATAAAGCCGAGCTTCACACCGTGTTTTTTCAGAAAAAGCTCTTTGTATTCTGTTCTGAGATCAAGCATACCGCCCATGTCAACTTCGTTATAAGTCGTCAACATTGCAGCCGTGTTTTGTGCTTCCTTAAGCCGGCTTGCGATGCTTTTGCGCAATCTCGTCATTTTCACGCGCTCTTCGCGCGCTTCTTCGCTACGCGGTCCCGACGGAGCAGTAGGAGTTGCAGCCGCGGCAGGTACTGACGTCACCGGTGCGGATACTGCTCTCGGAGAGCTGCCACCATTCTCCATGGCCTCAAGAACGTCACCTTTTGTAATACGGCCATCTTTGCCGGTACCAGTGATGGACGCAGGGTTCAATCCATTTTCATCGATTAATTTCTGAGCGGCAGGTAATGCCTCTGCCGCGTTCTTCGGCGCGGCAACAGCTGCTGGTGCTGGAGACGCGGGCGCCGGTGCAGCAGCTTTGGTAGGTGCAGGGTCACTTTTAGCAATTTCTGCCGGAGCAGAAGCTTTTCCTGCGCCACCTGCAAGAAGTTGACCAAGGAGGGCACCGACTTCAACATCTTCACCTTCGGCAACAACGATTTCTTCCAATCGACCAGATTCAGTTGCATTTACCTCAAGGGTAACTTTATCCGTTTCCAGTTCAACAATTGGCTCGTCCTTTACGACAGCATCGCCAACTTTTTTAAACCATTGACCAACTGTAGCTTCAGTTACAGATTCCCCAAGAACAGGGACACGAATTTCGATCGTCATTTTGACTTCCTATTCTGATGCAACGCCTAATGCGTCGTCGACCAATGCTTTTTGCTGTAGATTATGTTTCTTCAAAAGACCCGTTGCTGTCGACGCTGATGCCGCACGGCCCGCATATCGCGGACGGGTTACTTTTTTCATTTTTAGATTTTCAAAAACCTGCTCAAGATGGGGCTCAGCAAACGCCCAAGCACCCATGTTTTTGGGCTCTTCCTGACACCATACAACTTCTTCCACGTGTTTGAAGTTCTTCATCTCCGCCTCAAGCGCTTGATATGGAAACGGATAAAGCTGTTCTAACCTTAGGAAATACGTTTCTTTGGTTCCCAGCTCTTCTCTTCGGGCATGCAAGTCATAGTAAACTTTGCCCGAGCAAAGAACGATACGCTTCACGTCTTTATCAGCACAAAGTTTTTCATTGTCATATAACACTCGATGAAATGCAGAACCGGGGCCCATATCATCAAATGTCGATACCGCTTGCTTATGGCGTAGCAACGATTTCGGTGTCATCACCACTAGTGGTTTTCTGAATTTACGATGTATTTGGCGTCGCAACGCATGAAAGTAATTTGCGGGCGTTGTACAATTAATTACCTGCCAGTTGTCTTCTGCTGACATCTGTAGATATCTTTCCAGGCGAGCCGATGAATGTTCCGGTCCCTGCCCTTCATAGCCATGCGGCAGTAGCATTACCAATCCGCTCATCCGCAGCCATTTGGACTCGCCGCTGGAAATAAACTGATCGATGATGACTTGTGCACCATTGGCGAAATCACCGAATTGCGCCTCCCACAAAACCAAAGCGTTAGGCTCTGCCAGTGTATAACCATACTCATATCCGAGCACGGCAGCTTCAGAAAGCAAACTATCTATAACTTCATAATGGGCTTGCTCGCCTTCAAGATTATTCAGAGGAACGTAACGTCCCTCCGTAACCTGATCGACAATCACTGAATGACGCTGAGAGAAAGTTCCGCGACCGCAGTCCTGGCCTGAAAGCCTTACCGGGACATTCTCTTTCAACAGAGAGCCGAAAGCCAAGGCTTCAGCGGTTGCCCAGTCAATATTGGCGCCGGTATCGATCATTTTTTTCTTCGACTTCAGCACTCTTTGCAATGTGCGATGAACGTTGTAGTCCTCTGGGACTTCGGTCAATTTATGGCCAATGGCCTTAAGTTCATCGACATCAATAGCCGTCGTTCCACGTCGCGCACCTTCATCAGCCCGCTCAAATCCCTGCCAGCGGCCTTCAAACCAATCTGCCTTATTAGGCTTGAAGCTAGTTGCCGTTTCAAATTGCTTTTCAAGATAATCCTTGAATTCAGCGATAATGGATTCAACATCTTTTTCAGTAATTACGCCTTCAGCAATTAACTTCTTTGCATAAATTTGCATTGTAGTTGGGTGCTGCGCAATAGTCCGATACATGAGCGGTTGCGTGAAAGCTGGCTCATCGCCCTCATTATGACCGTGACGACGATAACAGAACATATCGATAATGACATCGATCTGGAACAGCTGACGAAACTCCGTTGCAATTTTCGCCACATGGCAAACTGCTTCAGGATCATCGCCATTAACATGAAAAATCGGCGCCTGAACCATTTTACCCACGTCTGAAGGATACGGGCTAGAGCGAGAATATTTTGGGCTGGTGGTAAAGCCGATCTGGTTATTGACAACAAAATGAATAGTCCCCGAAGTACGGTAGCCTTTCAATTCAGAAAGACCAAAACACTCCGCAACTATGCCCTGCCCGGCAAAGGCAGCATCGCCATGCAACAACAAAGGCATAACCTGGCCACCGACATCTTCGCCTATCTGGGACTGTTTGGCGCGTGCCTTACCCAAAACGACAGGATTAACCGCTTCCAAATGCGACGGGTTCGCTGTGAGCGACAGATGGACATTGTTCCCATCAAATTCACGATCTGACGATGTGCCAAGATGATACTTAACATCGCCTGATCCTTCGACGTCTTCAGGATTCGCCGGACTTCCCTGAAATTCAGAAAAAACAGCTCGGAATGGTTTGGCCATCACATTCGTTAGTATGTTTAAGCGGCCACGATGTGGCATGCCAAGAATAATTTCCTGTACGCCTAACTGACCGCCCCGCTTAATGATACCTTCCATAGCCGGAACCAATGACTCTGCGCCATCAAGGCCAAATCGCTTGGTTCCTGTATATTTGACGTTGAGGAAATGTTCAAAGCCTTCAGTTTCGATCAATTTTCGCAATATTGCGATTTTGCCTTCATCCGTAAAGGATATTTCTTTGTGTCGTCCTTCAATTCGTTCCTGTATCCAGGCCTTCTGATCGGGTTCCTGAATGTGCATAAACTCAACACCGATAGTCGAACAATATGTTCGCTTCACGATTGCTAGGATTTCTCGAATAGTTCCGGTTTCCAACCCCAACACATTATCGAGGAAGATTTTTCGGTCCCAATCAGATTCCGCAAAACCATACGTCGTCGGATTGAGTTCAGGATGTTCTTTAGGAATTTCCAAACCAAGCGGATCAAGGTTTGCTTTTAAATGTCCTCTTACCCGATAGGAGCGGATCAGCATCAATGCCCGGATCGTATCAATCGCTGCAGCACGAACGTCTTGTTGTTCCGCACCGGATTCGACTGCAATTTCCGTTGCGCGATTTGCAGCACTACCAAGTATTTCATACTCGTCTTCAAGATCGAAACCATTTGACGGGGTCCACGGAGCACCGCGGCTTTCTGCCAAAACTGTTTCGGCATCATCCCCCAAGGACTGGAAATATTGTTGCCAGCTTCCATCGACAGAAGTCGGATCGTCTAAGTAGCGGGCATAAAGGTCTTCTATGAATCCTGCGTTAGAACCAAAGAGGAATGAAGAGTTGTCCAGTTGTTGAGCCATTTCCGGTCAATCGGCGGGGTCTCCCCCGCCTCCCTAAGTACTTGTATAAAAATTAAGGTTAATTATGGAGCCTTAGCCTTTCAAAACTCTTACCAACGTAGAACCAAGTGCCGACGGGCTGTCAGATACTGTAATGCCCGCACTTCGCATCGCGTCCATTTTATCTTCAGCGCCACCTTTTCCGCCGGAAATAATGGCACCTGCATGTCCCATTCGGCGTCCCGGAGGCGCTGTAACACCAGCAATAAATCCAACAACCGGTTTCTTGATTTTCGATAATTTTAAAAACTCTGCGGCTTCTTCTTCCGCAGAACCACCAATTTCACCGATCATAATGATCGATTCTGTCTCGTCGTCACCGAGGAATAAATCAAGGCAATCAATAAAGTTTGTCCCGTTGACCGGGTCTCCACCGATGCCAATGCAGGTTGTCTGACCGAGACCCGCAGCTGTTGTTTGTGCCACTGCTTCATATGTCAACGTACCGGAACGAGAAACGATACCAACAGTGCCGCGACGATGAATATGGCCCGGCATAATACCGATTTTGCATTCGTCCGGTGTGATAACGCCCGGGCAATTGGGGCCTATCAATCGCGTTTTGCTGTCCTTGAGTGCACGCTTTACCCGAACCATATCAAGAACAGGAATACCTTCAGTAATGCACACCACGAGCTCAATACCTGCATCTACAGCTTCGAGGATGGCATCTGCAGCAAATGGCGGCGGGACATAAATGACACTTGCATTTGCGCCGGTCATTTGAGCGGCTTCGTCAACCGTATTGAAAATCGGAAGATCAAGATGGCTTTCACCGCCTTTACCCGGCGTTACGCCGCCGACCATCTTAGTTCCATAGGCAATTGCTTGCTCAGAATGGAATGTTCCTTGCGAACCTGTAAAACCCTGACAGATAACTTTTGTGTCTCTATTAACGAGAACGGCCATTACGCGGCCTCCTTCACTGCTTTAACTATTTTCACCGCTGCATCACCAAGATCGTCTGCAGAAAGGATTGGAAGGCCGGATTCGGCCAAAATTTTCTTGCCAAGATCAACATTTGTTCCTTCTAGGCGCACGACCAGTGGAACACTCAAAGCGACTTCTCTTGCGGCAACAACAACACCTTCGGCAATCACATCACAACGCATGATACCGCCAAAAATATTAACGAGAATTCCTTCGACATTGTCGTCTTTAAGAATGATCTTGAAGGCCTCGGTAACTTTTTCTTTTGTTGCTCCGCCCCCGACATCTAGGAAGTTGGCAGGAGAACCACCATTCAGCTGAATGATATCCATAGTTGCCATGGCGAGACCAGCGCCGTTGACCATGCAGCCAATATTTCCATCTAGCTTAATATAGTTGAGATCATATTGAGCAGCTTCGAGTTCTGCCGGGTCTTCTTCGTCGGGATCCCGTAACTCCGCAATATCTTTATGACGGAACAACGCATTGTCATCAAAATTCATTTTGGCATCAAGTGCGATAACCTCGCCGCTGCCTGTAATCACGAGCGGATTAATTTCAACCAAGCTCGCATCTGTATCGATAATGGATTTATACAAAGCCGTGATGAATTTAACGGCTGCGCCGACTTGTTTGCCCTCTAGTCCGAGGCCGAAGGCAATTTTACGAGCATGAAAAGGCATTATGCCTGTGGCAGGATCAATGCTGACCATATGGATTTTCTCAGGCGTTGCAGCAGCAACTTCTTCTATTTCCATTCCGCCTTCTGTAGACGCCATAAAAGTAACGCAGTCGTTCGCCCGATCTATGATCGCACCCAAATAAAGTTCCCGCGCAATATCACACCCATCTTCGACATAAACCCGTTTAACTTCTTTGCCTTCAGGGCCGGTTTGGTGTGTCACCAGCTGCATGCCAATCATGGCTTTTGCCGTTTCAGATACTTCTTCAATTGATTTGACAACTTTAACACCGCCACCCAAGCCGCGGCCGCCAGCGTGAATTTGTGATTTCACCACCCAAACTGGACCGCCAAGTTCTTGCGCTACTGTTTTGGCTTCTTCTGCAGTATATGCGACGCCGCCTTTTGGCACGGTCACACCATATTTTGCAAGCAGGCTCTTGGCCTGATATTCATGAATGTTCATTGTATTCCGCTGTTCACTCTATTGTGGCTGACGCCCTGTCGACCCATTAATTATATAAGTTATTTCGACTTAAGTTATAGCACCGTAAAAAAGGGGCACAACCGGTTATTGTTGTACCCCTTTGTAATCGACTTAGCTTACCAAGCTTGGATCAAGGCCTATGCAAGCTTCGACCAATCCCTTAACCGCATCAACGGAGCTATCAAACATCGCTTTTTCTTCATCATTCATATTGATTTCAACAATGCGCTCGATACCCCCTTCCCCAATCACGGTTGGAACACCAACATACATGCCATCAAGGCCGTATTGACCGTCGACATATGCAGCACAGGGCAGGACACGTTTTTTGTCTTTGAGATAAGCTTCAGCCATTGTAATTGCACTAGAGGCTGGTGCATAAAAAGCAGATCCCGTTTTGAGAAGGGCAACAACTTCTGCGCCGCCGTTTCTTGTTCGATCAACGATCGCATCAATTTTTTCCTGTGTAGTCCATCCCATTTCGATAAGGTCCGGGACAGGAATGCCGGCGACAGTAGAGTAACGGATCAGGGGCACCATCGAGTCACCATGGCCACCGAGAACAAAAGCAGTGACATCTTCTACGGAAACGCCAAACTCTTCTGCAAGGAAAAGACGGAACCGGGCACTATCAAGAACGCCCGCCATACCAACAACTTTGTTATGCGGAAGACCGCATTTTTCGCGCAGAACCCAAACCATCGCGTCAAGAGGGTTGGTGATGCAAATAACAAAGGCGTTAGGCGCATATTTCTTGATACCTTCACCAACGGACTGCATCACTTTAATATTTGTTCCCAAAAGATCGTCACGACTCATGCCAGGCTTACGAGCAATACCAGCTGTCACGATGCAAACATCTGCACCTTCAATGGCACTGTAGTCATTGGCGCCGGTAATATTTGCATTAAAACGCTCGACCGGAGAAGACGACGCAATATCCAGCGACTTACCTTGCGGTAATCCGTCAACGATATCAAAAAGCACGATATCCCCGAGCTCCTTTAATCCTGCGAGATGAGCGAGCGTACCGCCAATATTTCCGCCACCGATTAACGCTATTTTTTTGCGAGCCATTACTTTCTCCAAACACTATGTGGGAGGGCTCTCTGAGAAGACAGAAAGTCCTCTTTAATTATTCTCGAAGGGGTACTACCCCGTTTCTTGCCCAAGAGCAAGATACGCCAGTGAATTAGTTAGGATTTTTTTCGAATTCGGAATTCTAAAACGAAGGTTTGAACATAATTGGGTCAAAATCCAATCACCTCGGCACACGTTATGCTGAAGAGGACAAAAAATATCTTCATCTTCGTCGCACAAAAATGAATCGAAAAACTGGTTCTGATCGTTGCAAGATGATTGCGAAGCCGCTACAGATCTATAAAGCCAGCTTATCCGATACTTTATTTTGTAGCGATTGCCTTAATTATACCATGACGAATTCGCCCAGCCCTCTCGAAACCTATCGAAAATTGTTGGCGACCCATGCGTTGCAACCTGATCCGATTCAGTTATTAGCTGTTGAAAAACTGCAGACACTGCATCGTCGTCTAGCCAACTACGACCCCAGGACAAGCACGAAATGGACAGATATCTTCCGTTTGGGCGCCCGTAAGCCACGAGTTGAACCTCCGCAAGGCACTTACATGTATGGGGATGTGGGTAGAGGGAAATCCATGCTCATGGACCTGTTTTTTGACACGGTACCAAATACGCACAAGCGACGCGTACATTTTCATGCCTTCATGCTCGAAGTACATGCCTTCATCCATGAATGGCGTCAAAGTGAAACCAAATTAGGAGATGATCCAATTATCTCTTTCGCAAATTCTATCGCCGAGGAATTCTGGCTTCTTTGTTTCGATGAGTTTCAAGTGACCGACGTTGCGGATGCAATGATTTTGGGCCGGCTATTTGAGTATCTTTTTCAGCAGGGAGTCGTCGTCGTCGCAACATCTAATCGGATCCCGGATGATCTGTACAAAGATGGCCTTAATCGAGAACTCTTTCTTCCTTTTATTGAAATGATTAAGGATCAATTAGATGTTCTTCATCTTGACGGCGGGACCGATTACCGGCTCGACAGATTGGCGAAGAACCCTGTTTACTTTAGCCCGCTGGACGATGTTGCCGCAACGGAGATGGATCGACTTTTTGAAGAGCTGACGGAAGGATCCGTACCCCATTCGACGATTTTGACAACACAAGGTCGAGATTTAGAAGTCAAATTTTGCGCCCGCAATGTCGCACGTTTCGATTTTGAAGAGCTCTGTAATCGTCCGCTCGGTGCGTCTGATTATCTAACCTTGGTCGCGCATTTTCACTCCATTTTATTGTCCAATGTTCCACAATTGAGTCCGGCAAGAAGAAATGAATCCAAGCGGTTTGTTACGTTGGTCGATATTTTGTATGAAGCGGGAGCAAATTTAGTAATCTCTGCGGAAGTCGATGCAGATGATCTTTATCTTCAAGGTGATGGAAATTTTGAATTTGCAAGAACTGTATCACGGTTAATGGAAATGCGGTCTGAGGATTACTTAAAAGATGTATCCCTCCGGCGATAGTTCAGCAAAAAATTCTGAAATGCATTATTTTGCGGTTGAGCTATACTGACGAGCAGAAATTCAAAAACAATAACCAGAAAATGGGGTTTCCAATGACCGATATGCCATTTCCAGATTTGGCAGAAATGAAGAACCGGCTAGTCGTAGAGCAACATGTTTCAAAAGCAGTTTCTGATATTATTAACAACACGGCCGATGCTCGAATTCTAATCT
This sequence comes from Sneathiella sp., assembly GCF_036960985.1. NCBI lineage: Bacteria > Pseudomonadati > Pseudomonadota > Alphaproteobacteria > Sneathiellales > Sneathiellaceae > Sneathiella > Sneathiella sp. The sequence goes on from NZ_JBALWD010000002.1 coordinate 41,673, forward strand.
CTATTTCCCGATCCCTCAACAAATCTTCAGATGTCGTTGCTGAATTACAAAATTCGCTTCGGGAGAAAATTGTTGCCGTTACAAGCTTGTTGAGCGAACATTCTCCGTATGAAAAGGTATTTGAATTAGCTGGTGAAATTCTACGTCACGACGCTACTCACATTTTGTCTATCGGCGGCGGAAGTGTCATAGACGGAACCAAAATTGCGCTCATAGTTGCGACCAAAAATATCTCTAGTCCGGAAGAGTTAGATGCCAACACATACGCTACTAAAGAAGGAACAGTTGTAGAGAAATGGCCCATCAAGCACATCGCCGTGCCAACCACTCTATCTGGCGCAGAATTTACGCCGCTTGCAGGGGCAACAAGTAGTGTAACGGGACGTAAAGAAGGTTTTCTGAACAGTCACCTCGTGCCCGATCATATTATTCTCAGCTCCACCTTGAGCCTGCATACACCAGAACGCCTTTGGTTATCGTCCGGCATAAGGTCAATAGATCATGCCATCGAAACGATTTGCGCTCCTACCGTTGACGCTGAAATCGCCGATGCCTGTGCAGAAGGCCTTAGGCTTTTACATTCCGGCATGTCTGGATCTCGCAATGACGGAAAAAATCTCAACCATCGCGCTGAAAGCCAAATGGGCGTTTACTACGCGACTGCAGGCCTTTCCAGGTATAGAATGGGGGCAAGCCATGGTTTAGGATATCTTCTTGGCGTGATTGGTCACGTCCCGCACGGGTTGACATCTTGTGTGCTTCTTCCGGCGGTGATGACATATAATCTACCCTCAACAGAAGTTCCTCAAACTCGGATCGCTAAAATCTTGGGCGTAGAATCTGCGCTGGAGGCTGGGCCGGCGTTGCGGAACTTTATCGGGTTTCTCGGACTCCCAAACAGGTTATCCGAAATCGACGTGTCTGACGCCGCCATCGCAGAAATCATGGAAGCGGCCCTAACGCATCCAGTTGTGCAGTCTAATGCCAGAGCAATAACGACAACGGCGGAAGTGTCAGAAATCCTCACTATAGCTAACTAGTGCAATTCAGAGGCCAAAGACAAGCCATAGTAGCATTTAGGACGAAAGCACAATGTGCCGCGTCTCACGGTACAAAAACAAAGTAGCCAGTAATGACAGGGCGCCGGCAAAAGCAATCCAGTATGCCGGTGCAATGGGATCACCCGTCGTTGTGAGCAACCATGTGACGATAAGTGGTGTCAATCCGCCAAATATTCCGACCGAGGCATTATATGAAAAGGCCAATCCGGTGCACCGGACGGATGTCGGCATCATTTCGACATTAGCAGCATTCAAACCACCACTGAAAATTGTAATAGCAAGAACAAAACCAATTTCCCCAATAAAAATGAGCATTGGATCCGTTGTGTGGATGAGATGAAAAAATGGAATGGCGCCAAAAGCTATCAAAAATGCCCCCGCAACCATCATTGGTTTACGGCCAATTTGATCTGCCAACCAGGCGGCAATTGGCATAAAAATTAGTAACAATACCATGCTGCCGGTATTCAAGTTCAAGGCAATTTCTTTCGGCAATCCGTCTACCACCTGAACGTATGTTACGACATAAACAAAGGCCGCGTAGAAGGATACCGCTGTTCCTATGTTCAATAAAATGACTTTAATGACTGTTGGATAATGCAACATGAAAGTTTGTTTGACGGGGCTAGATACTTCTGGCGAAGGCGTATCTTTAGTGAGGGATCTTCGAACAAGAAGGCAACTAATTGCCACGAGTGATCCCAGGAGGAAGGGTGCTCGCCAGCCCCAATCTGCAATCTGCTCGTCCGTTAAAACCGTTGCGACAACATCGCCGACAGCAGATCCAGCCAAAATGCCGAGAGTAGCTCCCCACATTCCCCAAACTGCAAAGAATGAACGACGTTTTGCTGGCGCCTGTTCCACCAAGAAAACAATGGAACTTGTATATTCGCCGCCAACTGACAATCCCTGTATGATCCGAAGAAGCACAAGAGTTATTGGTGCAAGGATACCAATACTCTCATAGCCTGGCAGGAAAGCTATGAGGGTCGTTGGTATCGCCATCGCCATAACGGATAACATCAAGACGCGCTTGCGGCCGACAATGTCGCCAATACGCCCAAATACAATTCCGCCCAGGGGTCGGGCTAAAAATCCAGCCGCGAAAGCTCCGAACGACGCGATTAATGAGATAGCAGGATCTTCAGATGGAAAGAATTGTTTCCCGATAGTAGCAGCGAAATATCCATATATCGCGAAATCGTACCATTCCATGATATTGCCAACAAGGCCTGCTAGAATAGTCCGCGTCCGGCCCGGTGTATTATCCTCAACTCCGGTATCTTGAACGTCACTGTTAATCGACATATTCTCCCGCCACCTATACCTATGCGAGCATTAGTATTTGATATAATACAACTACAGTCAAGGAATACTAATCCAACAAAGTGCCTATCGCAGATTTCACCGATGCCTGATCTTCCGGTAATTTATTCTGGCCCAACTTGGCTTTACCGTCGAGCCTAGTTATTGGAATTTCAAATGCGACAATTGCGCGCATAAGTCCTTGAAGACGTTTTTCGGTTAGATTGTCAGTTGTCCAAGGATCAGGCTTATCCCGTTCGTTCTCAGAAGTTAGGCGCTCTAGAATTGTTAATACTTCGTCTGGATCCAATAAAATTTTTGGGACTCCGTAAGCATGAACCGCCACATAATTCCATGTGGGTACATTGATGTCCGTCGCATAATAACTCGGAGAAATATAAGCGTGCGCCCCCTGAAAAATAACAAGAGCCTCAGTGCCGTCAAACCCCTGCCAATGGGAATTAGCGCGAGCCATGTGAGCATAGATTTTGCCAAACTCGCCACCATCTGGTTCGTAGGATACGGGCAAATGGGATGCGATTGGGGCGCTGTTCTCGATCGTCGTAATCAGTGTCGCAAAGCTCGCCTCAGGCAGTATTTTCTGAAGCGTTTCTTTGCCAGGTACCGCAAAGTGAGGAGGTATGTACATTTTTCTTATCCATAAAAAAAGACCGCTCATCGGAGCGGTCTAATTTAAATTAGTATTGGTCTATGGCCAGCGCCATTTTCAACAAAATGAAGGAGCCAATTAACGCCGTTCAACCATCAATTTCTTGATTTCTGAAATTGCCTTCGCTGGGTTCAGACCTTTAGGGCAGGTATTCGCACAATTCATAATCGTGTGACAGCGATAAAGCCGAAACGGATCTTCAAGATTATCCAAACGTTCACCGGTATGTTCATCCCGACTATCGACTATCCAACGATAGGCTTGTAAAAGTATAGCTGGGCCTAAGAACCGGTCTGAATTCCACCAATAACTTGGGCAGGATGTGGAGCAACAGGCACATAGAATACATTCATATAGCCCATCCAATTTCTCACGATCTTCTTTTGATTGCAGGCGTTCATGTGATGGCTGAGGTGTTTCCGCCTGCAACCAGGGCTTGATGGATGCATACTGTGCGTAGAAATTTGTCAAATCAGGAACAAGATCTTTGACTACTGGCTGATGTGGCAATGGGTAAATATTAATGTCACCGTCCATCTCATCCATACCCGTGGTGCAGGCCAATGTATTGGTGCCGTTGATATTCATCGCACATGAACCACAGATACCTTCACGACAGGATCTGCGAAAGGTCAGGGTCGGGTCAATTTCGTTTTTAATTTTGATCAGGCCGTCCAAAATCATTGGGCCGCAAGTATCCAGATCGACTTCATATGAATCGATAGCAGGATTAGCGTCATCATCCGGCGACCAACGATAAACGTTGAAAGTCTTGGTATTTGTCGCTCCGTCTGGCTTAGCGTGCTTCTTGCCTGTGCCAACTCTTGAATTCTTGGGTAATGTCAGTTCAACCATATCTAACGTCCCTAACTCCTAGTAAACACGTGCTTTGGGTTTAATATATTCGACTTCGTCCGTGAGCGTGTAATCATGCACCGGCCGATAATCGAGTTTCACACCATCCTTATCGTTAAAATAAGTTAATGTATGTTTCATCCAGTTTTCGTCATCTCGATCCGGAAAATCTTCATGGGCATGTGCCCCGCGACTTTCTTTTCTATTCTCCGCAGCTGTCATGGAAACAACTGCCTGGCGGATCAGGTTATCCAACTCTAAAGTCTCAACCAGATCAGAATTCCAAATCAAAGAACGATCTGTGGTTTTGATATCGGGCATTTGATCCCAAACGGCTCCAATCTTATCTTTACCTTCAAGCAAAGTCTTGCTTGTCCGGAAAACGGCGCAATCATCTTGCATCACCTTTTGCATGTTATCGCGAATAGAGGCTGTTGAGCTATTTCCACTTGCATGGCGGTATTTATCAAGGTGAGCCAAAGCTTCATCACAGGCATCCGCCGGCAAAGGCGAGTGCGCTTCCCCCGTCTTGACGACATCTTTTGCACGCAATGCGGCGGCCCGGCCAAACACGACAAGATCAATAAGGGAGTTGGATCCCAATCGGTTCGCGCCGTGAACAGAAACACAGGCAGCTTCACCAACTGCCATAAGTCCGGGAACAATGGCATTAGGATCGCCCTGCTTTAAATCCACGACTTCCGCATGATAATTTGTCGGTATACCGCCCATATTATAATGCACCGTCGGCAAAACCGGAATGGGTTCTTTATGCACATCTACGCCAGCAAAAATACGGGCACTTTCGGATATGCCGGGAAGCCGTTCATCAATCATCGACGGGTCAAGATGGTCTAAATGCAAATAAATATGGTCATTTCGCGGTCCGACACCGCGGCCTTCGCGAATTTCCATGGTCATGGAGCGACTAACCACATCGCGGCTGGCCAGATCTTTCGCATGTGGCGCATAGCGTTCCATGAAACGCTCACCTTCACCATTGACCAGAAACCCGCCTTCACCACGTACGCCTTCAGTGATAAGGCAGCCAGCACCGTAAATTCCTGTCGGATGGAACTGAGTAAATTCCATATCCTGCAGCGGCAATCCGGCACGTAGAACCATGCCGCCGCCATCTCCGGTACAAGTATGGGCAGACGTGCAACTGAAGTAAGCCCGACCAAACCCGCCTGTGGCAAGAACAACCATATGAGCGCGGAATAGATGCAGCGTACCATCTTCCAGACAAAGACACAGGACACCTTTGCAGGAGCCGTCTTTATCCATAATCAAATCAAGAGCAAAATACTCGATAAAGAATTCCGTATCATGCTTCAAAGATTGACTATAAAGCGTGTGCAACATCGCATGGCCGGTCCGGTCGGCAGCTGCACATGTCCGCTGCGCCGCAGGGCCTTCACCAAATTGCGTTGTCATACCGCCAAAAGCACGCTGATAAATCTTGCCCTCTTCTGTACGGCTAAACGGCATACCAAACTGTTCGAGTTCAAGAACAGCGGCCGGTGCCTCGCGGCACATATATTCGATCGCGTCCTGATCTCCGAGCCAATCCGAGCCCTTGACGGTGTCATACATGTGCCACTGCCAGTTATCTTCTCCCATATTGCCGAGGGATGCAGATATACCGCCTTGCGCTGCAACCGTATGGCTCCGGGTTGGGAAAACTTTTGTAATTGCCGCCGTTTTTAAACCGGCTGCGGCCATGCCCATGGTCGCGCGCAATCCGGCACCACCAGCGCCGACAACGACAACATCAAATTTATGTTCAGTAATTGGATAGGCGTCCGACATTCTTACTTTATCCTCCTAGCGCGAGCTTTAAGACAGCAAGCGCGGCAGCCAACCCAATGACCGTACAAATAAAACTATTCAATAACAGCAAAGCGATTTTCGTTCTCTCGGTGTGAACATAATCTTCAATAACAACCTGCAACCCGAGTTTCATATGATAAAACATGGCGCCGATGAGAAGTAACATAACCAAAGAGGAAAACGGCAAGCTTAAAACATAAACGACGCGGTCATAGCTTGAGCCAGTAAGGCTAATGGCATAAGCAAGCGCGATTATAAAGAGCGGGATCAACGCAACTGCTGTCACTTTTTGATGCCACCAATGTGTCGTTCCTTCTTTCGCAGACCCCAATCCACGCACCTTTTTTAGCGGCGCTCTCATTCCCATGATTAGCTCCCCAATCCATAAGCTACAATCCAAGTCAGCAGTGTCAATACGACAGAGGCAATAATCGCGGCCATACCGCTTTTTCGCATTGTCGGAAGCTCAAATCCTTTTCCCATGTCCCAGAATAAATGACGTATTCCGTTACAAAGATGGAAGAAAAGCGCCCAGGTAAATCCGAACATTACCAACTGGCCAAACCAAGAAGAAATAAAGCCGCTGACAGTTGCAAAAGCGTCCGGACCGGTCGCTGCAGCGATTAACCACCAAGTAAGTAGCAAAGTACCAACACCCAGAGCAATGCCAGTCGCGCGGTGCGTGATAGAGGTCACCATCGTAATCTGTGGCTTATATATCTGCAGATGCGGCGATAGCGGTCTTTCAATATTCGCCATGGGAAAGTCTTTCTCGCTGTAAATTTTTCATATATTATTGATTATCTTCAACTGGAGTGGATTTTAGTCCTCCACTTCCCGAAGTCAACCGAACCCTGCCTTATTTATGAAACTTCCTGCATTTTAGGCATGATCACCCAGTAATCAAGGTCTAGAACGACGGCAGGGTCCCGTTTTCCATCTTCCGATTTGTCCGGGAAACTTTCACAGGGCATATCCTTTGTTGCCAAAGTCCGTATTCTAAGCGCACCGGCATCTGTTCGATCCGGTAAGTCGGCCTTTTCAAGAACTTCGCTCCAAGCGTAAATCGTGTGCCCCGCAAATGTTGGTGCCGTATGTGATCCACCGTTAATCGCGGCTATCAATTGCGCGTTGCCTAACCCATTAAAAGTAAGCGCGCGGGCAAGGCTTATAATATGTCCACCATAAATCAATCTACGTCCAAATCGATCATTTTGCATTTGATGCTGGTTAAAGTGAACTTTCGCTGTGTTTTGGTAAAGGCGTGTTGCCATCATATGTTCGGCTTCTTCGATCGTCATCCCGTCAACATGATCAATTTTCTCACCGACTTCGTAATCCTCATGAAAATGAGGTGATCCAGCAAGTGTTGCGTTATATGCAGAAAAGTTGAGGTCTGGAGCGATCGAAAAATCTGCGGGATCAACACAGTCCATCAATTGTGGAACAACTGGTGTCGGTGCCACAGCGTTTTCATCTCTTTTACGCACCATTACCCAACGGACATAATCAAGAACAACTTCATCCATCTGATTGGTGCCAATGGACCGAACATAGACAACACCTGTTTTGCCGTTGGAATTCTCTTTCAGTCCAATTACTTCCGAAGAGGTTTGCAAACTGTCTCCTGGATATACAGGCACTCGGAACTGCACATCCGCGTAGCCCAGATTGGCTACCGCGTTAAGTGAAACATCCGGGACTGTCTTCCCAAATACAATATGAAATACCAGCAAGTTATCTATTGGTGCAGCCTCTAAGCCGCAATCCATGGCAAAGCTGTCGGCAGATTGCAACGCAAAGCGACTTCCGTACAACGCCGTATAAAGAGAGGCATCTCCTTCGGTAACTGTTCGCGGGGTTGCGTGATCAAGAACCTGGCCTATTGAGAAGTCTTCAAAATAATTACCGGGATTGGTTTTCGTTGTCATGCTGTAGAGTTCCTATTCTGCCATTGCCTGAATGGCATCAGCCATCGCTACTTTTGATTTGGCTATTTCTACATGAAGATTTTCGATTAGCTTGCCCTCGACAAGAACCACACCTTTACCTTGAGCCTCTGCCTCTTCAAATGCAACGATCACTTTTCGGGCATGCGCGACTTCCTCTATCGACGGCGCAAATACGTCATTGGTCGGCGCTAATTGTTTAGGATGGATAAGCGTTTTACCGTCAAATCCGAGTTCAAGACCCTGAACGCAGGATGCCAGAAATCCATCTTCATCTGCCAGATCCAAGTAAACACCGTCGAGAACTGTGAGCCCATATGCGCGACCTGCCAATAAACACAAGCCCAATGACGTGATGACGGGAAGACGCAATGTCGTATGCTGTGCTTGCAAATCTTTCACAAGGTCAGAAGTTCCCATAACAAAGCACTCAACCCGTGGGCTCGAGGCGGCTATTTCTTCAGCTTTAAGAATACCTAGTGGTGTTTCCATCATGCACCAAATTGAGACTTCGGGGCCCGCGCCCGCGGCGCTCATGATCCCCTCCAGCTCCATGACCTGCCCGGCGCTTTCCACTTTCGGCAGTAAGATAGCGTCTGGTTTCGCGGCGGCGGCGGCGGCAATATCATCCCGTCCCCAGGGTGTATCCAATCCGTTCACCCGAATTATTATTTCACGATTACCATACTCGCCCGAAGCCGCATTCGCGCATACGATAGCGCGCGCCTCTTGCTTGGCATCGGGAGCGACTGCATCTTCCAAATCCAGAATTAGTGCATCGGCAACAAGTGTTTTCGCCTTTTCCTGTGCACGAGCATTTGATCCCGGCATATAAAGCACGGAACGACGCGGACGTATGGTTTTCGTCATAATATATCCCTCGGGCGTTCGTTCTCGCCTCTATTGATTTTATTCATGTTTGAATTAGCAAAAAGTTCGCCGCCATCATAATCAGTTTTTGCTGCGACGCAATAAAGTTGCGGCGGTTTTCTCGCTTACGCAATAAAAAAGCCGGGACAGGAACCCTGAACCGGCTTTAATCGAATTATGATAAACGTGCTATGCTGCTTTTTTAAGGTATTCCCGGCCAACAAGTTCCGCGATCTGAACCGTATTTAACGCCGCGCCTTTGCGTAGGTTATCAGAAACACACCACAGATTGATACCGTTTTCTATGGTTGGATCGTCGCGAATACGAGAGACGAAAGTTGCGTAATCACCAACACATTCAACAGGCGTGACATATCCATTCTCTTCAGGATTATCAACGACCAGTATACCCGGCGCTTCCCGAAGAATACGGCGTACATCATCTGCGCTAAGTTCGTTTTCAAACTCGATATTGACGCTCTCCGCATGGCCAACAAAAGTCGGCACACGGACACAAGTTGCGGTCAATTTGATAGCCGGGTCGACAATTTTTTTCGTCTCCACCACCATTTTCCACTCTTCCTTGGTATACCGATCATCCATAAAATCATCGATATGCGGAATTACGTTAAAGGCTATTTGCTTGGGGAATTTAGACGGTGTTGGCTCGTCATTTACAAAGATACCTTTGGTTTGAGAAAACAACTCATCCATTGCCGCATTCCCGGCCCCAGATGTAGATTGATATGTTGACACCACGACGCGTTTTATTTTCGCGATATCGTGCAAAGGCTTTAGTGTCACAACCAGTTGCGCAGTCGAGCAATTTGGATTGGCAATGATATTCTTTTTTACATAACCTGCTGCATCTTGCGGATTAACTTCGGGAACAATCAATGGAACGTCCGGGTCCATCCGAAAATGAGATGAGTTATCGATTACAATACAGCCTTGCGCTGCGGCAATCGGGCCATATTTAGCCGAAACCGAACCACCCGCAGAAAACAAGGCAAAATCCATGCCCGTAAAATTAAAACCATCCAGAGCCTGTACCTTCAGATTTTTATCACCGAAGGAAACTTCCCGTCCTACTGACCGTTTTGAGGCCAGAGCAATGACTTCTGTGACAGGAAACTGTCTTTCATGCAGAATGTTCATCATTTCGCGGCCCACGCTACCGGTGGCGCCGACGACAGCTACTCTATATCCCATGATCTTAATCTCTTCTCTTTCCCGGATTTTCCATTCCCGGGGTATGCTTCTATTTAATACTATCTTGGTACTAAGCGTTGGCTTTATTCAGTTCCTTTAAAATGGCGTCGCCCATTTCAGTTGTAGAAACCTGTGTCATGCCGTCCGCCATGATATCGCCAGTCCGCACGCCACTTTCAAGTACTTTTTCGACAGCACCTTCAACAAGGTCTGCTTCGTCGCCCATATCAAAGCTATAGCGCAGTGCCATGGCGTAGGACAAAATAGTTGCGATTGGGTTAGCCAAATTTTGACCTGAGATGTCGGGGGCTGATCCGTGAACCGGCTCGTAAAGAGCCTTTCTTCGACCTGTTTCATCAACATCACCCAAAGACGCGGACGGCAGCATTCCCAAAGAGCCGGTCAACATTGCCGCGCAATCCGATAAAATATCGCCAAACAGATTATCCGTTACAATAACATCAAACTGCTTTGGCGCTCGTACCAACTGCATGGCAGCATTATCCGCATACATATGGCTCAACTCGACATCCGGAAACTCTGTTTGTTGAATATGGGTGACTTCTTCGCGCCAGAGCACACCAGATTCCATGACATTTGCTTTTTCGCTAGAGCAAACGCGGTTACCGCGCTTCTTCGCCAGTTCAAAGGCAACCCGTGCGACACGGTGAATTTCAGGTGTTGTGTAGACTTGCGTATTAACGCCACGACGCACACCATTACCCAAATCTTCGATACCACGTGGCTCTCCGAAATACACACCGCCAGTCAGTTCGCGCACAATCATAATGTCTAGGCCACTGACAAGCTCAGGCTTAAGACTGGAGGCATCAACAAGCGCATCAAAACAAACAGCAGGCCGCAAATTGGCAAACAACTGCAGATCCTTGCGAAGGCGTAATAGGCCTCTTTCAGGCTTAATAGAAAAATCCAGATCATCCCATTTGGGGCCGCCAACTGCACCAAGCAGCACGGCATCAACGTTCTGCGCTTTTTCAACAACTGCGTCGGTAATCGGAATACCGTGTTCATCGATAGAGGCGCCGCCAACCAGGTCTTCATCTATATCGAAGGCGACCGCGCGGTTTTCTTCCATCCAGCCAACAATACGGCGCACCTCAGCCATAACTTCAGGCCCAATGCCATCACCTGGCAGTATCAATAGTGACTTGTTCGATGTCATAACGGTTTACTCTCAATAACAGGACTAAAGGTGTAACCAGGGCTGGTCGATTTTACGGATTTCTTCAAATTCGGTCACTTTATCTTCTTTCTTCATAGTCAGGCCGATCTCATCAAGGCCCTCAAGAAGACAATGTTTATTGAAATGATCAATATCGAATTTGATGACACCACCATCCGGACCGTGAATTTCCTGGGCTTCCAGATCTACAGAAATTGTCGCGTTTGCACCGCGCTCTGCATCATCCATAAGCTTTTCCAGCTGCTCGTGGGTTACCTCAATTGGCAGGATACCATTACGAAAACAGTTGTTATGAAAGATGTCTGCGAAACTTGTGGAAATCACACAGCGAATTCCAAAGTCTTTTAAAGACCACGGAGCATGTTCGCGGCTGGAGCCACAACCAAAATTATCTCCCGCAACCAGTATCTGAGCATTCCTATAAGCTGGCTTGTTCAGTACAAAGTCTTCGTTTTCATTTCCATCATTGTCATAGCGCATTTCAGCAAACAGGTTCTTACCAAGACCCTCACGTTTGATGGTTTTCAGAAACTGCTTCGGAATAATCATGTCCGTATCGATATTGACCAGGGGCATCGGTGCTGCAACGGCTGTTAGTTTATTGAACTTATCCATTTCCCTACCCCTTATGCCAAATCACGAATATCAGTTAATCGACCCGTGATGGCTGCCGCTGCAGCCATTGCCGGGCTCACAAGATGTGTCCGCCCACCACGACCTTGACGACCTTCAAAATTACGGTTGGAAGTCGACGCACAACGATCGCCATCTTCCAGCCGATCTGCATTCATAGCCAGACACATAGAGCAACCCGGTTGGCGCCATTCAAATCCAGCCTCTTCAAATATGATATCCAATCCTTCTTCTTCAGCTTGAATTTTTACTAATCCAGACCCTGGAACAATAATTGCGTTGACGCTGTCTTTGACTTTCCGACCTTTGACGACGTCGGCCACCGCCCGCAAATCTTCAATTCGACCATTTGTACAAGACCCAACAAAAACATGGTCAACTTCAATATCCGTAAGTTTCGTACCTGCTGTAAGGCCCATATAATGCAAGGCACGCTGAGCAGCGATCTGTTTGCCTTCATCGTTAAAATCGGCTGGCGCCGGAACATAGCCCGTAATCGGTAACGCATCTTCCGGGCTCGTACCCCAAGTTACATAAGGAACCAAATCATCGGCTTTGAGGGTAATTTCAGTATCAAAATGGGCCCCTTCATCAGTTTGAAGTGACTTCCAGTAAGCAACGGCCTGCTCATAAGCACCTGCCTTTGGTGCGTACGGACGCCCTTGAACATATTTGAAAGTTGTTTCATCGGGGGCAACCAGACCGGCCCGCGCGCCCGCTTCAATGGTCATATTGCAAAGGGTCATCCGACCTTCCATTGACAATGCACGAACGGCTTCTCCGGCATACTCAATCACATGACCGGTACCACCAGCAGTTCCAATTTGCGCGATAATGGCCAGCGCAAGATCCTTGGCCGTTACACCGGCCGGAATATCACCTTCCACCGAAACCCGCATGTTTTTGGCTTTTTCTTGAACAAGTGTCTGCGTCGCCAGAACATGCTCAACCTCTGAGGTACCAATTCCGTGCGCAAGCGCACCAAAAGCACCGTGGGTCGATGTATGAGAGTCACCGCAAACAATTGTCATGCCAGGCAACGTCAAACCTTGTTCAGGTCCAATAATATGTACAATCCCACGACGATCGTCTGTCATAGAAAAATACGGAATTTCAAATTCCGCCGTGTTCGCTTCCAGAGTATCAATCTGGAGCTTGCTTTCCGGATCCGTAATACCTTTGTCCAGATCTTTGGTCGGGACGTTGTGGTCAGCGACTGCAAATGTGGCATTGGGGCGTCTGACTTTTCGGCCAGACGTTCTTAATCCTTCAAAAGCCTGAGGGCTTGTGACTTCATGCACCAGATGGCGATCAATATAGAGAATATAGGCTTCTCCCTCCAATTGATCGACAATATGACTATCCCAAATTTTGTCATACAGAGTTCTTGGCGTTCCCATCACACATCCTCTTTCAACTTTTCTTAAGTTAGCGGTCTGTTCGCTTTATTCCGATCTCGTCATGATTTTCGCCCCTCTTCATCGAGGAGCGAAAATACCAGACGTCAGATAACGTTGTCGTTTCTGCGAATATTATCACATCAAATATCGACGTTACTCAATGATCTACTAGCTATCAGATTTATTGTACCGATCATCGCGACGTTCGCGGATACGAGCCTTTTTACCACGCAATTCGCGGAGGTAGTATAGCTTGGCGCGACGAACAACACCTTGACGAACGACTTCAATATTGTCGATCCGTGGTGAATAGAGTGGGAAAATACGTTCCACACCTTCACCATAGGAAATTTTACGAACCGTGAAGTTTGAGTTGATACCGCCGCCATTGCGGGCAATACAAACACCTTCAAAGGCCTGAAGACGCTCACGCGTGCCTTCAACAACCTTCACATGGACCCGTACCGTGTCACCGGCCCTAAATTCAGGAACCGGACGTTCCGACGTTAGTTTATCAATATGTTCTTGCTCTAGCTTTTGAACTGTATTCATAGCTTTCACCCTTTTATCAAAATTTACTCTGTCGAAGATCCCACAGGTCACGTCGACGTTGTTTCGTTAGCTCTTCAGACTGACGTTGCCGCCACTCCTTTATTTTCTCATGGTGGCCAGAAAGCAAAACTTCCGGCACCGTCCGATCTTCCCAAACCGGTGGACGCGTGTAATGGGGATATTCCAATAACCCGTCCGAAAAACTTTCTTCTTCCAGCGACAAACTGTTGCCAGTTACGCCCGGTAGCAAGCGCACCACGGCGTCCAATAATGCCAACGCCGCAATCTCGCCGCCTGACATAACAAAATCGCCAAGACTTACCTCTTCCACGTCACGCGCTTCCAAAACCCGTTCATCTACTCCTTCAAACCGGCCGCATATCATCACAGCGCCCGGCCCCTCAGCCAACTCCCGAATGAACGCCTGATCCAGGGTTCGTCCGCGGGGACTGAAATATATCAGTCGCTCAATTCCTTTCGATGCCTCAACCGTGGCATCAATGGCGGCACCAAGTACATCTGGTCGCATGACCATCCCTGCACCACCGCCGAAAGGGCTATCGTCAACATTGCGATGCTTTCCAGCGGCGAAATCCCGAATATTTGTGACGTTCAGATTCCAGGCTTTTTCACTTAGCCCCTTTCCTGCCAGGCTCTCTCCCAATGGTCCCGGGAACATTTCCGGATACAAACTGAGAATATGGGCAGTCCAAACTGTCATCTTATCGGTTTCTCGCTCCTCTGCTGCGCCACCGGCGCTCACATCATTTCTCCTTCAAAGTGGCGTTAGGCCTGTTCCTGACTTTGTGGATCTTTTGGTACATCAAAAAAATCGTCACTTAAATCCAAAACAACCTGTCCCGCCGCCATATTGACTTCCGGTACCATTTCCAATGTGAACGGCACCAGTACAGATGAACTCTCAGCTTTCCCTTCCGGTATGATTTCTAGCATATCTCCAGCGCCAAAATCATGAACGCCAGCAATTGTACCGAAACTTTTACCGTCTTTAAAGACAGCTTGCATCCCGACCAGGTCTGCATAGTAAAATTCATCTTCGTCACTTACGTCAGGCAATTCACTCCGTAATACGTATAGCTCCGTCCCCTTCAGGGCCTCGGCTTGATTGCGGTCTGATATACCCTTTATCCGAACAACCGGCAAACCTTTGCTGAGACCAATAACCTTTAACTTGTAGGTTTTTTGGCCCGTTACATCTTTCAAGGCGCCATATGCCACTATATCTTCGGGTCGCTCAGTAAAGGTTTTAACCCTAACCTCACCTTTTATTCCCTTAACACCGACGATTACACCTAAGAGCAATCTGTCATCTTGCGGCATTTCTGGTTGCCTTAAGCTTCAGCTTTTTCTTCAGGAGCAGCCGCATCATCTGCAACAACTTCTTCAGCCGCAGCTTCTTCTGCTGGTACTTCTTCTGCTGGTGCTTCTTCTACCGGTGCTTCTTCTACCGGTGCTTCTTCTGCCGGTGCCGCCGCCGCCGCAGCTTTAGCTTCCGCTTCTGCTACTTTTGCCTCAGCCGCTGCGTCTTCAGCAGCTTGCTTCGCCTCTTCTAGTTCACGTAAACGTTCTTGCGCCTTCGCTTTTGGCTTAGCTTTCTCAGGATTATTGCGGACAGGTTTTTCACCAATACCGGCAGCAGCCATGAAACCAGCGACCCGATCACTTGGTTGCGCACCATGGCCAACCCAATGCTGGATACGCTCAACGTTCAGATTGACGCGGTTTCCATCTTCTTTTGGCAACATAGGATTGTATGTGCCTAGAATTTCAATATACCGTCCGTCCCGAGGGCTGCTGGCTTCAGCAACTACGACACGATAAAAAGGGCGTTTCTTAGCACCCTGACGCGTTAGGCGAATTTTCAAAGCCATATCAGTTTCTTTCCTTAAACAATCTCAATTTCGATTAAAATTTCATTCCCGGCGGTAAAAGTCCTTGCATGCCTCCGCGTGCAATACCTTTTTTGCCAAGTTTCTTCACTTTCTTCATCATGCCCGACATTTGCTTATGTTGTTTCAGCAAACGATTGACATCTTGAACACTCATGCCGGAACCCGAGGCAATTCTTTTCTTGCGGGATGCAGCAATAATTTGCGGATTACGTCGTTCTTTCGGCGTCATGGACTGGATCATCGCTTCCTGACGGATCAGAAGCTTATCATCAAGATTGGCACCATCCAGCTGCTTCTTCATCTTGCCCATACCAGGCAA
This sequence comes from Sneathiella sp., assembly GCF_036960985.1. NCBI lineage: Bacteria > Pseudomonadati > Pseudomonadota > Alphaproteobacteria > Sneathiellales > Sneathiellaceae > Sneathiella > Sneathiella sp. Next base: position 57,449 of record NZ_JBALWD010000002.1, read on the forward strand.
CATGCCGACAAGACCGCTCATGCCGCCCATTTTACGCATCTGCCGAAGCTGGCTGGCAAGGTCATCCAGGTCGAAAATGCCCTTTTGCATTTTGAGCGCAAGTTTTTCAGCTTCGTCCTGCTCAATGGTCTCCGCAGCTTTTTCAACAAGAGAGACAATATCTCCCATGCCCAGAATACGATTGGCGATCCGATCCGGATGAAACGCTTCAAGGGCGTCCAACTGTTCCCCGGTGCCCAATAGCTTAATGGGGCATCCGGTTACTTCGCGCATGGAAAGGGCTGCACCGCCGCGGCCATCTCCATCAATCCGCGTCATGACAATACCGGTTACGTCAACGCGGGCCTTAAATTGTTCGGCTACATTGACAGCATCCTGTCCGGTCAAACTATCAACTACTAATAAGGTTTCTGTTGGCACAGAATTCTTATGAACGGCTTCCATTTCGGCCATCAACTGCTCGTCCACATGCAAGCGGCCTGCTGTATCAAGCAAGATCACGTCAATGCCCTGCAATTTCGCGGACTGCAGTGCACGATTCGCAATTTCCACTGGCATTTGTCCGGCAACGATTGGCAATGTCGCAATCTGGGTTTGCTCACCCAGAACACGAAGTTGCTCCTGCGCCGCTGGTCGCTGTACGTCAAGCGACGCCATCATGACCTTTTTGTTATGCTTTTCGGTCAGCCATTTAGCGATCTTCGCGGTCGAGGTTGTTTTACCAGATCCCTGCAGTCCAACCATCATATAAACGATCGGCGGAACTGCGACGAGATTGAGTTCCTGTTGCTCCGATCCCAGCATTTCAATAAGCTGTTCGTGAACAACCTTGATAACCATTTGTGCAGGATTTACAGACTTCAGCACTTCTGTACCGATCGCCCGGGTTTTAACGCGTTTTATGAAGCTTTTAACGACAGGCAGTGCGACGTCCGCCTCAAGAAGAGCAATACGAACTTCGCGCATTGCCTCCGAGACATCTGCTTCACTGAGTGCGCCGCGCTTGGTCAATTTACCAAGAACATCGCCCAGTCTGCCTGTTAAATTTTCGAACATATGGTTACAAACCCGTCCAAGCTCACATCAAATTCATTTTCAAGACCGTAAATTTCAACAACGAAAAAAACACCAGGGCGCGAAACTCGCGGGCTGGTGGATACCAAAAAAGGGTACTTTATGTTGCGACTCGATTGTCTTGAGTGCCCGGAATTAGCCATAGCATCCCGAATAAGTCAAGAATTATGTAACAACTTGTATGAGGAAATACTAGACCCCGCGTGCACAAACGCCTATATCGCGACGTATGGAACAAATACCTTTCATAAAGATGCATGGTCTTGGCAATGATTTCGTCATTATTGACGGTCGTGAAAACCTACCAGATCTTTCCGTAACAGCCTTACAGGCAATAGCGGATCGACACCGTGGCGTCGGGTATGACCAGCTCATCGTATTAGAACCTTCGATGGCGGGGGCGGATGTGTTTATGCGCATTTATAACGCGGATGGCTCTGAATCCGAAGCCTGCGGTAATGCCACCCGTTGTGTCGTCAATATGATGATGGACGAAACATCTAAAGATGCTGTAGTGGTTGAAACCCTTGCCGGCCTGCTCGCCGGCACCAAGGACAGTGCCGGTGTCATCGTTGTCGATATGGGAAAGCCGTCTCTCGAGTGGCAGAAAATCCCTTTATCCCACGCCCAGGATCCTTCGCATATTGAGCTTACCGCCGGCCCGCTTAGCGATCCAGTCGGCGTAAATATGGGCAATCCCCATGCTGTTTTCTTTGTCGACGATGCAGAGCAAATCGATTTGGAAAAATGGGGACCTATTCTCGAGACTGATCCGGTTTTCCCTGAACGGGCAAATATTAGCGTCGCAAGTAAAATGCCGAACGGCGATATTCGTCTGCGAGTTTGGGAACGGGGCGTCGGCATAACGCTCGCATGCGGTTCAGCGGCTTGCGCGACAATTGTCGCTGCGAATATTCGGGGCCTAAGTGGTCGCTCTTCACGTCTTCACCTGAACGGCGGACCGCTTGATATGCGGATCGGCGAGTCAGGAAATGTTTTCATGGGCGGCGCCATTGCGACCTCTTTCAGCGGACATCTAGATCCAACCCTCCTGCGGGAGACCGAAAATGGGTGAGAACAAACCGTTGAAATCTCCAGAAATAATCACCTTCGGCTGCCGATTGAATACCTATGAATCAGAGGTCATGCGCGGTCACGCTATAGCAAGCGGCCTAACAGATGCGGTGATCGTGAATACATGTGCGGTTACCAATGAGGCTGAACGTCAGGCTCGCCAAGCTATTCGTAAAGCTCGGCGTGACCATCCGAATTCAGAAATTGTTGTTACCGGATGTGCTGCACAAACAAATCCTGAACAGTTTTCGAAAATGCCAGAAGTAGATCGCATTCTTGGAAATCTGGAGAAGCTGGAACGAGAGGCTTTTGGTCTGGAGAAAACCGAGCGCGTTCAGGTGAACGACATCATGTCAGCCGAAGAAACCGCTGGTCATTTGATTGAAGGTTTTGAGGGACGAGCGCGAGCCTTTCTGCAAATTCAAAATGGATGTAATCATCGCTGTACGTTCTGCATTATTCCTTATGGTCGCGGAAATAGCCGATCGGTTCCGCTCGGCGCAATTGTCGAACAAGCTCGGACACTCACACTAAATGGTTATAAAGAGTTCGTCCTGACCGGCGTTGATATCACTGCCTATGGTGAAGACTTGCCCGGAACACCCACATTGGGTCAAATGTGTCGTCGATTGCTGGCCGCGGTCCCTGAAATTCAGCGCCTGCGTTTATCGTCTCTCGATCCTGTGGAAGTCGATGAAGATTTATGGCGGCTCATCGAACATGAGCCGCGCTTGATGCCGCATCTTCATATCAGTTTACAGGCCGGTGACGATATGATTCTAAAACGAATGAAGCGGCGACATCTTCGGGCAGATGTATACGAATTCGTTGAAAAAGCGCGGCGTCTTCGCCCCGATGTGGTTTTCGGCGCGGATATCATTGCCGGATTTCCAACGGAAACCGACGAAATGGCACTCAATAGCCTCAATCTGATCAAAGATTGCAACATCGCCTATATGCATGTTTTCCCCTATTCTGCGCGCCCGGGAACACCCGCCGCAAAAATGCCGCAGGTACCCGGCAATCTTCGCAAAGATCGGGCGGCAGAACTTCGGGCAGCTGGCGATGACAATTTGTCCGCTTTCTTGGATACCCTTGTTGGAACAGAACAATCTGTTCTGGTTGAAAATGAGAACACCGGTCGCACTGCCCATTATGCCCCCGTTAGTTTTGATTTTAAGGCTTGTCCCGGAGACATCATTAAGGTCGCCATCAGAAAAACGGACGGCAAGAAGCTATCCGCCAGTGCAGTAAGTTGAAAACTAAATATGAGTGAAAAAGAAGAGAAAAAAGGCTGGTTTCGGCGACTACATGATGGCTTGAAACGATCCTCCAGCGCAATTTCCACTGGCATCACAGATATTTTCACCAAGCGAAAGCTGGATGATGATGTTCTGGAAGAATTGGAAGAGCTCCTAATAACATCTGATCTCGGCGTTTCTACTGCCGTACGCATTACGGCTAATATCGCCAAGACACGCTATGACAAGGAAATCGAGCCCGACGAAATTCGTAAAGCTCTCGCTGATGAAGTGACAACAATTCTCGAGCCCGTCGCCCGACCATTTACCCTTATGGAAGACCGAAAACCACATATCGTACTGATTGTTGGCGTTAATGGATCAGGCAAGACGACGACTATTGGCAAACTTGCCCATCAATTCACGCAGGCTGGCAAAAAAGTTGTGCTCGCTGCAGGGGACACCTTTCGCGCGGCGGCTATTGAACAGCTTCAAATCTGGGGCGAACGGACCGGTTGTGATGTTGTTACAACGAAAGTCGGCGGAGATGCTGCCGGGCTTGCTTATTCGGCAATTGAAAAAGCTCAAGCAGAAAATGCAGACTTGCTTCTCATTGATACGGCGGGAAGATTACAAAATAAAAGTGATCTGATGGCGGAACTGGAAAAAATTATCCGGGTAGTTAAAAAGCTTGACGCAGACGCACCCCATTCCTGCCTTTTAGTTTTGGATGCCACGACCGGACAAAATGCACTGAACCAAACTGAAGTTTTTGGCAAAGTATGCGATGTCACGGGACTGGTAATGACCAAGCTCGACGGCACAGCGCGCGGTGGTGTTCTCGTCGCCATTGCTGATAAATTCGGATTACCTGTCCATGCGATCGGCGTTGGCGAAGGTGTAGAAAATCTACAGCCTTTTGAAGCTCGTGATTTTGCGCGGGCGCTTTCCGGCCTCAATAACTAGTAGAAGGATTGATCTGCGACCATGACTACCCGTAGAATGCCCACCGGCCTGAAACCGGCAACTGAATTTGGACCCTTGCTCATTTTCTTCGCCGCCTATTATTTCGGGGATCTTTACCTGGCAACCGGCGCAATCATGGTGACGACGGTCGTCTCCCTTGCTATCTCATATTACTATACCGGAACGCTCCCCACTATGCCGCTGGTAACTGCGGTAGTTGTAATGGTGTTCGGCGGGCTGACCTTGTATTTGGAAGACGAGACTTTCATCAAAATGAAGCCAACGATCGTGAATACAATGTTTGCCGTCATTTTGTTTGCCGGCCTCCTCTTTGGAAAATCCTTTATCAAAGTCCTGTTTGATAATTTCTGGAACCTGGATGATATCGGCTGGAAGAAACTAACAGTACGGTTGGCGGTCTTCTTTTTGTTGATGGCCGTGTTAAATGAATTCGTGTGGCGCAATTTCTCCACTGATATATGGGTCAACGTTAAGGTGTTTGCCTCCCCCGCCCTAACTTTTGTGTTTTTCATGGCGCAAGTCCCCTTCATCACCAAACACACAATTGAAAAAACTACAGACACGGACGAATGAGCCTTTCCTATTTTCCCTTAGGCGGAAATGACTTTCGCTTCACTTTGGGTTTGCGGGCTCTGAAAGACCGATCCTGGTTACATGAAGATCAACACCGTCACGCAGACTTACTGGAAAAAGACCGGATCCTTACCAAACATTACGATCATGTTGTCGCCACACACCCCAAAACGTTGGAGGCTCAACAGGAAATTCTTGAGTTGGTGCGCACTGAGCGCCAAAACACTTTTCCCGACACAGCAAGCCAGGTGCCGCCCAAATCACCCGAAATTCCGATTGTCACCGCAGCGAGGCAGGTTCAAGAAGATCTCGTTTTAATGCAAGAAAGCGACAACGGGTATATCCTGACCGCCGCCTGTGTTTGCTTTCCAACCGGTTGGAATCTGCGGGAAAAGATTGGAAAGCCGATTATGGCAATCCATGAACCCATTCCTGAACTCAATGAGCGAATAGGTAGTTCTATCGACCGATTTTTTCAAAACCTGAAAGAAGGAAAAAAGGTCGAACGATTTAACTGGGGACTATATGATTGTCCTGATCTGTTTCAACCGGCATGGATCCGTGATACCCATCGTTCGGACCCACGGATAGATTTTGAAAATATCGGTCAAAAGGTGTTTTTCAGAGTAGAACGTCAAACCCTGCAACGCTTGCCCAAAGACACGGGCATCTTGTTCACCATACGAATTTTTACAAATACGCTGGCGGACGTCGCTAGCGACAAAACCCGAGCATCGAGGTTGTCTCAAAGCCTGCAGACAATGCCTGAATCCGTCAAAGAGTATAAATCCATCAACCGTTTCGCGGCGCCATTAACAGCTTTTTTAAAAGCTGCCTCAGTTTAGTTTCCAAATACTGTCGTTAAAATCTCAGTGGTGCGTTTCACTGGATCATTTCGGATGGCCGCCTCTTCTATGGCAAGATAATGAAACAATCCTTCCAACGCCTGATCCGTTGCATGATCTGTTAGATTGCCTTTTAAATCCGGTACCAGCGGATAATCATTATACTCTGCCGTTAAGCTCTCATACGAGGAAATCGCCCCTACATCTGTAAGCGATTGTTCCATGATCGGACGGACGGTTTCCTTCAGATCGGCACTGGTGACTCTCCGAAAATACTGTGTCGCAGCATCATCTGGTCCATTATATATCGCTTGGGCGTCTTCCAAGGTCATTTCCGTGATCGCCGTATAGAAAATTTCTTTGGTTTTTGGTGCCGCTGCTTCAGCACCACGATTCAGCCGTTCTTCTACTTCATCCGCCATGTCGGAAAGGCCAAATTTCTTTAAAAGCGCTTGCGCTTGCTGCATTTCCTCAGGCAACGGAATATGAATGGTTGGATCACCATTGTAGCCGTCGCTCGCACCAACTTGGCCAACTACGGTGTCGGTACCAACTCGAAGCGCTTCTTTCAAGCCTTCCGTTATCTGATCAACATCCAGATTGCCAACGGCGGAAGACGATGAAGACGTTCCGCCAGTGACCGAATTTGTCGTATCGGTTATGGATTTTTGAACTTTGTCGAAAAGGCCTGCGGCGTCTACGGATATACTAAAGCCAACGCCAACAATGCCGGCCACAATACTTTTTACTAACAAATTCCGCATGTTCTTATCCTAACCAAACAATGTTATCGCTTGAGTATCTCAAACGATTTTTTCAGCATATCCCCATCCGCATTAGTAAAGGGAACAAAACTTTCCTGATCTTTTATCTGTTCATATTGATGTAGGGCCCAGTATACAGTTGGAAAGGCCAAATTATCCCAGGGAATTTCTGACCAGCTGAAAAGCTGAACATCCAGAGATTCCTCGCCGGCGGAAAATTCAGGTATATCAAGCGTTGCTCGATACATCACCTGCACCTGGCTGATATGCGGAACATTATACAAAGCCAGCATATCGCGGATGCGAATAGTCGCCAATGCCTCTTCATATGCCTCCCGTATTGCGCCTTCCGCAGTCGTTTCATTTTGTTCCATGTAACCTGCTGGCAACGTCCAGAAGCCTTTGCGCGGATGAATGGCACGCTTGCACAGCAGAAATTTATCTTCGAAGGTGACAACAGAGCCCACGACAACTTTCGGATTCTCATAATGGACCCAACCGCAATCGGAACAAACATGGCGTTCCAAGCTGTCGCCTTCGGGTATTTCACGCTTAAAGGCATAATCTTTTGGGTCTAATGAGGCCACGTATTCTGTTCTTTCGTCGCTTTTGTATCAAGGAGCGAGAAGGCTACGGTATTCCACTCTTCTTGCCAAGAATTAGCATAAGAAATTATGAATCATTTATTGGTGAGTTCGCCGATAGATTTTGTAACGGCTTGAAACAACGGGCTGCTCTTTGGCGCCAATTCCTGCAATTTCATCCAGAGTGCCAGCGCCTCTTCGTCACGACCGGTCTGAGCTTCTGCCACACCAACATACCAAAGGGCTTGTAGTTGCTCAGGATCCAGAGATAAAACCCTTCGGTAGAGCTCAATGGAACGGTCAGGAATTTCGGCCGAACTATTTGAGCCCTGAATGAGTGCAAAGGCTTCCGCTGCCATTGCAGCAACATCATTTTCCATCAAAGCTGACGCGCGTGCATATGCGTCCGCAGATTTGCCATACTCGTTTAAAGTTGCATATACCTGTCCCAAACGCATCAGACCTTCATACTCTGGAGCGTCTTCCATCCTCGTCGACAACCGCTCAACCATAGAGGCAATCATGGCCTGTCGGTCATCGGCTGACATATCCGCCGCCGCCGCGATGTCTTGCTGTGAGGGTCCGACAGTCGCTAATTTGGCTTTGTCGTCAAAAAGCGTTCCAAGGTCCTTGCTCGTTTTCTCTGCAGCATCCCGTATTCGACGTTCCAAAATAGCAATGAAAGGTGCATCCGCGGGACTTTCCTCATACAGTTTAATCCAGCTATCAAGAGCATCTTCTTCATTGCCATGTTGCGCTTGCAGAACGGCAAGATAATAACGCGCGCCGGGGTGATTAGCATCTAGATCCTGTGCTTTTCGAAAGGCATCTTCTGCATCAGCATCGACGACGCCCTGGGCGTTAAAGTAAAAATTTTCTCCTGCACCAACATAAAGATCAGGATCATTGGTTGCTAGGGTTGTTGCTTGTAGAAAGGTTTCCGCCGCTTCCTTATAACGTTCAGAACGCGACAAACTTCTGGCGAGCAATATCCATCCATCGAGATTATCCGGTTGCGACTTAAGCCCGTCGATGAGCTTCTCTATCAGCTGATCAATATTATTTCCAGTAAAGGCCGCTTTCTCCGTATCTAGATCCCGTGCGGCCAATGGTTGCGATGGTTGATCCGGAGACCCAAGGTCAAAATAAATAAACAGGCTGGCCAAGGGAATGTACAATACCAAACCGGCCATTAGCAATCGATTGATGTCAGAACCGCCCGCACTTTTTAACCCTTCATGTCGGTCGACGCGCAGCATCCGGCGCTTAATCTCAATTGCCAAGGATTCTGCCTCGTCAGCACTAATAATTCCTTGTTCTATGTCCCGGGTTAATTCATTCAGCTGCTGCTCATAAACTTGCAGTCCGCCGTCCGTCCTCGAAATAGAGGCCAGTCCTTTTTTTGTAAAAGGCCAGATTAGAATTCCAACAGAGACAACTAAAATAGCGCCGACAAAGACCCATATCATTTCGGTAACTCATTCTTATCAGCAGGCATGATTTGTTTGAAATCGGCTTCTTCTTCAGGTGTCAACGCGACGATCTCCGTACTGTCAACATTGCCACGCCCGCGGACGAACAGAATGACCGCGATTCCACCAAAGATAAAGATCGCAAACGGTCCTAACCATAAAACCGCGGTCCGAAGTTTAAAGGGCGGGTCCAAGAGAACCCAGTCTCCATATCGCACGACAAGGAAGTTTTTGACCTCTGCGTCCGTATCTCCGTCAAGGATCCGTTCACGAACAATCTGGCGCAGATCCCGCGCCAAATCCGCGTTACTGTCGAGGATCGATTGGTTCTGGCAGACGAGACAGCGGATACCTTCTGAGATTTCACGAGCGCGGGTTTCCTGCGCAGGGTCATCCAGTTGCTTTTCCACGAAAACAGCACCGGCGCTGCCAATAACAAGAACTGTGAAAATAGCAGCGATAAAGCCTGATCGAAAAATAGCACTCAAGAATTATTCCCCTGGAGAAGCGGCTCAATCCTCTGTTCGTAAATATCCCGGCTTACGGGGCCGATTATTTTGTCCATTATTTTTCCGTCTGGGCCAATGACAAAGGTTTCGGGCACGCCATACACCCCAAAATCAATTCCAACCCGGCCCTTTTCATCCATTCCCGTTCTGACATAAGGATTGCCATTGCGTTTAAGCCATTCGGCCGCTGCACCGGGTTTATCTTTATAATTGAGCCCATATATGTCTACTTTGCCTTGCTTTTTCAGTTCCATGAAAAGCGGATGCTCGGCCAAGCAGGCAACACACCAAGAAGCAAACACATTAAGAAGTGTAATTTTCCCGGTTTTTAAGTCTGTAGAAGCCAAATCAGGCCCATACCCCGGAACACCCGATAGCGAAAATTCGGGAACAGGTTTGCTCACCAATTCGGACGGGATCTCCGAAGGGTCCAGATTAAAAAGGGCGTACCACATGATCACGGCAATTGCTGAGAATGTTAATACCGGCGCTAAAAACCGAAACCGCATTTGTGGACCCTTATATTCGAGTGGGCACTTTTTCGCCCTTGATTTCTATTTGTCTCTTTTTCGGCGCACCGAGCCGCAACCGTCTGTCACTCAAACTCAAAAAGCCGCCAAAAAACATGGTCAAACATCCGAGCCAGATCCAGGAAATAAACGGCTTGTGATAAATCCGCGTTGCATAGCCACCAGCGCCGTCTTCATCGCCAATAACAACATACAAATCAGCGGTAAGCATCGGACGAATTGCAGCTTCCGTCGTCATCATTGGCGGGTCTGTATAGACCCGCTGCTCCGGAAACATCTGGTATCCATCGCCGCCTTTCTTGGAAGCCGTGAAAGAGCCACGAAGGGCATCATAATTAGGACCCACAATCTGTTCGGCTCCGTTGAACGTAAACTCATATCCCCCGACAGTAGCTGTTTCACCAGGCTTCATGATACCAAGCCGTTCCGACTGCCACGCTTCAGAAGCCGTGATACCAAGCACTACCAGCGCCACACCAATATGGGCGGCTGTCATGCCATGGGCACTGCGCGGTAAATTTATCATCCGCCGCCAACTAGAACTGAGCGGCGCGCGAAATAACTTTATCCGGTCTGCCCATTCAACAAGCGAGGCGGTTAAAAGCCAAGCAAAAAGGCTCATACCGACCAAGGCTAGAAGTGGGCCATCGGTTTGCAGCCACCAGGTCAGGCCAAGAACAATTAGTACGGCGAACAAGCCAATCTTCAGTCGCGACAAGACGCTCCCAAGATCTGCTCTTTTCCAAGGAAGGAAGGGGCCAAACGCCATGGCGATAACCAACGGTGCCGCAAGCGGTAAAAAGGTAGCGTTGAAATATGGCGGCCCGACGGAAACCTTCTCTCCGGTAAACGCATCCAGAAAAATAGGATAAAGCGTTCCAAGCAATATTGTTGCGGCGGCGGTCGATAACAGCAGGTTATTCAGAACCAATGCACCTTCTCGACTTATAGGTGCGAAGAGGCCTCCGCCTTTCATCGCCGGTGCCCGCACGGCATAGAGCACCAAGGATCCACCAATGACGAAAATCAGAAACATCAAAATAAATACGCCGCGCGCAGGGTCGGACGCAAACGCATGAACGGAATTCAAAACCCCGGATCGAACCAGGAAGGTTCCCAGCAAACTCAGGCTAAATGCGATAATAGCCAGCAAAATTGTCCAGTTTTTAAGGGCATCGCGCTTTTCAACAACGATGGCCGAATGCAAGAGGGCAGTTGCAGCCAACCACGGCATAAAGGACGCATTTTCGACGGGATCCCAAAACCACCAACCGCCCCATCCCAATTCGTAGTAAGCCCACCACGAGCCCAAGGCAATTCCGATGGTTAGGAAGGCCCAGGCTGCCAATGTCCAGGGGCGAACCCAGCGCGCCCAAGCAGGGTCAACCTTGCCTTCAATTAACGCCGCGATGGCGAACGAAAAAGTCACGGAAAGCCCAACATAGCCCAGATATAGAAAAGGCGGATGAAAGGCGAGGCCTGGATCCTGCAACAGTGGATTGAGTCCGTTACCATCGAATGGCGCTGGTATAAGGCGCTCGAAAGGGTTCGATGTAAACAGGACGAAAAGAAGAAATCCAACACCAATCAACCCCTGAATGGCAAGAACACGTGCTTTCAAACTATCCGGGAGGTTGCGACCAAATAATGCGACTGCAAACCCGAACAAGGCTAATATCCAGACCCAGAGTAAAAGCGAACCCTCATGATTACCCCACACCCCACTAATTTTGTAGAGCAGCGGTTTGAGAGAATGCGAATTGCTAGCGACATTTAGAATTGAAAAATCACTGGTCACATAACCAACTGTCAGACAGATAAAGGCGCCCGTCAAAGCCGCAAACTGGACAAAGGAGGCATTTTCAGCAAGCTTCATCAGTGCTGTGTTCTGTTTATGGGCGCCGATAAGCGGCAGAGTGCCTTGACAGATTGCTGTTACCAGCGCCAATACCAGAACAAATTGGCCAATTTCCGCGACCATTATTTGTTTTCCTCAGGTTGCCAGTGCCCCGATTTTTTTAGGCTCTCTGCGACTTCAGGCGGCATATAATTTTCGTCATGTTTGGCCAATACATTGGAGGCGACAAAAACGCCGTCGTCGTTCAATTGGCCTTCCGTGACGACGCCTTGCCCCTCACGAAATAAATCTGGCAACAATCCTTCGAAGGTCACAGGAACCGACTCTGCCATGTCCGTGACCCGAAACTGGACAACAACACCCTTCTTCACGACACTTCCTTCTTCGACCAACCCGCCCAGGCGAAAAGTTCTACCGGCAGGAACAGTTTTCTCCGCCAGATCTGACGGGCTATGAAAAAAGACGAGGCTGTCTTCGAAAGAAGTCAACACGAGTACAGCCGCGATAGCCAGGACACTCATTCCCGCAATAACGAAGTACAATCGTTGTTTTTTACGTGTCATGTAGTGCCCTTCGATGAAGGTGCGGATGTACCACGCCGACGGTTCGGCCGTTCTTGTTCGGCCGCACTTAATTTGTTCTCAATCGATTTGAGTTTCGATTGACTCCAGACATACAATGATAAAAGGCAGATAGCGGAAATGGCAAAGGACGGCCATACAAAACCAGCATAACCTCCCATATTAAAAAATGCCTCGATTTTTTCCATCGGTTCCATCAAATCTTGCTATAATCTGCGCGCGACATAGTCAATCCTTCATATATCGCTTATCGAGCCAAAATACACGCACCAACAACAATTATGCGTCACAATGCCGCGATGACCAAAATCCTGCTATTTATCCCGAAGAGCATTCATATTCATAATTCTAAGGCGGCGTCCCAATATTTCTGTCTTCACCCGAATGATCCAAACCATCAAGAAGAAAGACGTATAGGCCAACCCCATAATTAACAGAGGCGTCAGAATTGAACTATGTATTTTAGGACCCTGCAATGTTGCGACGCTTGCGGGTTGATGCAGCGTATTCCACCAGTCCACGGAAAATTTAATAATGGGTACATTTATGGCACCGACCAAAATAAGAATAGTAGCGGCCTTCGCCGCTTTGTTCGGGTCCTCAAAGCTTTCCCAAATAGCCATATAACCAAGGTACAAAAACAACAGAATAAGCATGCTTGTTAAGCGAGCGTCCCAGACCCAATAAGTTCCCCACATGGGTTGGCCCCAAAGTGATCCAGTAATAAGCGCCAGAAACGTGAAGCTCGCCCCAATCGGAGCGGCTGCTTTGGCGGATAAATCAGCAACAGGATGTTTCCAGATCAATCCGGTTGCAGACGATACGGCCATCATCGTATAAATCGACAACGCCATCCAGGCCGCAGGTACATGGACGAACATTATTCGAACCGTTTCGCCCTGTTGATAGTCAGGCGGGGCAACGAACAATCCAAAATAAAGCCCGGCAACCAGTAAGATAACCGTCGCAGCAACAGACCACGGATAAATCACCGAGATTATCTTCAGGAACCGTCGAGGGTTAGCGTATTTATGTAAATCAATCGCCATTATTTCCGTCAGTATTTCTCTGGTTGCACTTAGTCAAATGTTAATCGCAATGCAGCGGCAGCGGCCACCGGCCCGACTACTAATGCCCCTAATGAAATACCGGATAATAACATTAGGTGCGAAGATACAGGTAATACAGCGATTGCCGCCTCAACAGCAGCAACGCCAAAAATCAATACTGGTATATATAGAGGTAAAACCAAAAGCGACAACAATACGCCGCCGCGCCGCATTCCAACGGTTAATGCCGCACCAATTGCCCCGATCAAACTTAATGTCGGTGTCCCTATGAGCAACGCCAGCACCATAACCCAGATCCCTGCCAGGTTCATATTCAGCGACAAAGCCAGAATGGGCGTGATTATGATGAGGGGTAGAATCGAAGAAATCCAGTGAGCACAGATTTTTCCAAGAATCAGCATTTCTAACGGCAAAGGTCCCAAGACCAGCAAATCAAGAGAGCCATCTTCATAATCCGCTTGAAATAAGCGATCCAGTGTCAGCAAACAGGCTAGAAGCGCACCGACCCATATTACGCCGGCAGAAATCCTGGACAGAATATTCAATTCCGGACCGACACCCAATGGAAACAACACGATAACAATAACAAAAAAACTAAGGCTGAGAGAGATAGCGCTGCCTTGTCGATAACTCAATTTCAAATCTCGCCGAAGAATAGAAAGAAACCTCGTCATTGGCTCACCATCGCATCTAAAACGAGTGAGGAGGAAAAGTTCAGGCTAAGAAGCTGATGCGTTGAGTACAGAATTGTGCCGCCCTCTTCGAGATGACGGTCCAGCTGATTTTTTACAAGATCTATGTAAAGCTGATCTAAAGAGCTGAACGGTTCGTCCAATATCCAAAGCGGTGCTTTAGTAATCAGCAGTCGGGCAAGATTTACGCGTTTTTTTTGACCGGCTGATAGCAATCCGGTTGGCGTGTCCTTCAATGGACCGAGCTCAAACTCGAAAAGTGCGCGATCAATAGTCCCATCACCGAGATATTGTGCCCAAAAACTCAGATTTTCAGCAACCGTCAGCGCGGTTTTCAAGGCATCTTGATGGCCTACATAAAGAAACTCATCACGATAGCTGTCGGGATCGTCAAAACAACTTTTACCAAGCCATTTCATGTCACCTTGAGCCGGTTTTAACAATGTCGCGCAAATGCGGAGCAGCGAAGATTTACCGGCGCCGTTTTTTCCCTTGATCCAAAGCGCTTCCCCTGCAGATACCTGAAAGGAGACATCTTCAAAAACAAGATGATCCGAACGGATGCAGGTCAAATTTTCTACGCTCAAACTCATAAAGTAACAGCTTCAATCCAAATCAATAGAAATCCTCCGCCATGACTACAGGATTGCTGCTGTTAGCGCAAATCATAGCCGTTGCTCTAATAAGGTTACTATTCGTAAGTTCGGATGTCGTCGATAACCTTGCCGTCATTCGCCAGACTTCCGGCAGCTACAAATTCCACAGACCCGCGCACCTTGCAGAGATTTTGTATGGATTCTTCAATGGCGGCTTTAAGCTGGTCATTCACCTCAGCACGTATCTCACACTGTAACATCATGGCATCCACGTTGTTATTGCTGCTCACCACAAGCCTTACTTTCTGGATTTCATCATGCCGTTTATGAACCGCGACAACTTGAGAGGGATCGACAAACATACCTTTAACTTTTGCTCTTTGGTCAGCCCGTCCCATCCAGCCCTTAATTCGAGCATTGGTTCGACCGCACGGGCTTTGACCTTCCAATAGCGCAGACATATCACCTGTGGCGAATCTAATGAGAGGATAGGTTTTGTTAAAACATGTCACCAATACTTCGCCGACTTCTCCGGCCGCGACTGGATCGCCCGTACCCGGACGCACGATCTCAACAATAACACCCTCGTCAATAATCATGCCTTCCATCTCATCACTCTCGTAGGCAATCAATCCAACATCTGCTGTTCCATAAGACTGGGTAACGGACTTCATCCCCAAATTAATCAATGTGGATCTGAGGGAAGGCGGTAACGCCTCACCGCCAACGCTAGCATGCGTAATGGAGGACATATCAAGACCCGCTTCCTGCCCTTTTTCTAGTAAAATTCGGAGAAAAGAAGGGGTTCCAACATAAGCTTTAGGTCGTAATTCACTGATGGCTTGAAGCTGCATATCAGTATTTCCGACACCTGCCGGAAATACTGGACAGCCAACAGCGCGCGCGCCGCTTTCCATCATCATTCCAGCAGGTGTCATATGATAGGAAAAAGTATTATGCACCAAATTTCCAGGACGGAAACCCGCGGCCCACATGGCCCGGCCCATACGAAAAAAGTCTTTTACATCCTGGCCTGGTTCATAGATTGGACCTGGTGACATGAATATGTTTGCAAGTTTATCCGTTGGCTCCGCATTCAATCCACCGAACGGCGGTGATTTTTTTTGTTGAGCCATCAGATCAGATTTTCTTGTGACAGGCAATTCTGACAAGGCTTCAAAACCGCCGATAGTTTTTGCGTCAACGCCTTCTAGTATCTCTGCAAAATAAGGAGAATTCGTTTTTGCGTAAGTGATATGGGCCTGGAGAGCAAGAAACTGTTCCTGATTGCGCTGATGCTCATCACGGGTTTCAAGGGAATCGTAATACGTGTCTGCGGCGGTCATGCGGCACCTATTGAATGGTAAGATTAAGAAAAGGAGGTTACGCCAGCCAGCGTTTGCGGCGGCGGTAATGTTTTACATCCCGAAAACTTTTCCGGCCATCACCACCAAGGCCGAGATAAAATTCCTTCACATCTTCATTGTTAGCCAGGTCAGATGCCTTCCCGTCCATGACCACACGGCCATTTTCAAGAATGTAACCATAATGGGCATATCTCAAAGCAATGGTGGCATTTTGCTCGGCAACCAGAAAGCTAACACCGGTTTCTTCGTTCAACCGCTTGACGATCTCAAAAATTTCTTCGACCAGCTGTGGCGCTAGCCCCATTGACGGCTCATCGAGGAGAATTAGATTTGGTTCCGCCATAAGAGCACGGCCGACAGCAACCATCTGCTGTTCACCGCCGGAAATATATCCAGCGAGCGACGTCCGGCGTTCCTTCAAACGGGGAAAATAGTGATAAACTTTTTCAAGTTCCTTATTGATAACGGCGCGACCACCCTTTCGAGTGTAAGCACCCGTCAGAAGGTTTTCCTCTACGGTCAAATGCTCGAAACAATGCCGCCCTTCCATGACTTGAATGACGCCTTCAGTCACCAACTCAGATGGCGACTTCTCGGTAATATCAGTTCCCTTATATTCAATATTGCCTTTCGTAACCTCCCCGCGCTCAGAGCGGAGGAGGTTCGAAATAGCTTTGAGAGTGGTTGTCTTACCTGCGCCGTTAGCGCCGAGAACAGAGACGATAGCGCCCTCGGGCACCTCCAAAGACACGCCTTTTAAAACCAAGATAACATGGTCATAAATGACCTCGATATTATTGACCGTCAAAAGCGGTTCTTTAGAAGTACTCATAAGCTCAGCTCACTCTTTCCTAGTATGGTCTTATTTGCATGTAACGCGTGTAAGACCTTTTTCCTGCAGATACTTATCAGCAGAGGCTTTAATCGCAGGTTGTACCATTTCATCAATCGGTTGAATCCAATCTGTAATCATTGACCAATTGGACCCATCCCACTGTTGAATTTTAACACCACCGCCAACACCTACATGGTTTTCGCAAGAGACTGTAATATTTGGAACGATACCTTGCGCACCAAGTGCTTTCGCACGCTCTGGTGTCATATCAATATTTTCCAAACCCCACCGGAGCTGTTCCGCATTAATGGAGGCGACACCAAACTTCTTTTGTGCCAACAAAATACCTTCATGAACCAAAACTTGAGAAGCAACGGCGCGGTTATACAGCACGGTCCCTACTTTATCTGCACCGGCACCATTACCTTTGGCGTAGACATATTTTTCGATATCCTGGATCACAGGAAAGTCTTTTCCAGAACCAGAGAAAGCCGCACTTTTATAACCCTTGGCAGCCGCTCCCGCTGGCACTGTGTCAACTTCTGCACCTGACCACCAGTTACCGATGAAATGATCGCTTGGGAAGTTAATGTTAGAGGATTCTTTAATAGCCGTCTGGTTCATTACACCCCAACCCCACATAGTGATGAAATCTGGTTTATTCCGACGGATTTGCAACCATGTTGCTTTTTGCTCAATGCCCGGGAAAGATACTGGGTACAATTGAATCTCAAAACCAAATTTCTTGGCTGCTGTTTCAAACAACGGAATTGGCTCTTTACCGTAGGCAATATCAAGATAAACAAGAGCAATTTTTTTACCCTTAAGATCTTCGATAGAGCCGCCGGACATTGTGCCCATATATTTCAAAATAGCGGTCGCCTGTCCCCAGTAGTTTGTCGACATCGGGAAAATATATGGAAAAGCTCCGCCATCACCGGCATCTGAACGTCCATATCCCATGGATACGATATTGATCTTGTCGGAGACAACGCGATCCGCAAGGGCATAAGTCACACCCGTACTCAATGGATGATAAACCAACGCACCCTTATTGTTGTTTTTGGTCCGTTCGTAGCATTCAACGCCACGGTCCGTGTTATAGCCGAACTCACATTCATCTGTGATGACCTTCGCACCGCCAACACCACCATCACGCTCGTTGACCATCGCCCAATAATCCGCAAAACCATCTGCGAAAGGGACACCCCCTGGCGCAAAAGGCCCCGTTCGATACACCAAACTCGGTAGATACAAGCTTTCTTCTGCTGCGGCGGGTGCCGGAGCTGTAAATGGGGCTGCCAAAACGGCGGCGCCAATCACACTCAAAAACATATTTTTAAACTTCATCATTTTCCTCCCAGGTAAATCTCGAAAAGAGCGGTTTCCTGCCGCCGAGATAATATATCGTCGCAAGGCGTTAGATAAAAAGCAAGCTCTTACCTCTGCCAGACGACGGTTCAATATGGAAATGGCCAGGTTCTCAGCTTCTCCTTGCCAATACTCCACAGTCTTGCAAGCCCGTGTGGCTCAACAATAAGAAAAAACACGATTAAGATACCAAAAACCATAAACTGAATATGCTCGATCAAAGCAACCCCGATGTTCAAGCCGATCAATGGTGGAACATTATTTAATAAAATCGGCAACAGGGTAATAAACGCCGCCCCAATAAATGCGCCCATAATACTGCCAAGGCCGCCGATAATGATCATAAACAAGATTGAAAATGACCGATTAATTCCAAAGGCCTCTGGTTCTACTGTGCCCAAATGAACGAATGCCCAAAGAGCGCCGGCAACCCCGCATAAAAACGAGCTTACAGCAAATGCAGACAATTTCGTCTGCAGCGGTTTGAAGCCAATAATCTCAGCCGCTATGTCCATATCGCGGATTGCCATCCAACCACGACCAATATGGCTGCGAACCAGGTTTTTTGTTGCCAACGCCAAAACAACCACAAAACATAAAGTGAATATGTATTTCTTTGCAGATGTATCAAATACATATTCAAGACTGGTAAATGGTAAACCAATGGCAAGGGGTGGTGCCGTGATAACGCCGGACGCACTATAGTTAGTAAACCAACCTACTTTAATAAAGAGCCATTCAATAAAGAACTGAGCCGCCAACGTGGCCACGGCCAAATAGAAGCCCTTAATCCGCAAGCTCGGGATACCGAACATAATTCCAACACCGGCGGCCATGAGCCCCCCCATCAGCATGACGACGATAATAGGCATATCCGGTACGCCAGTCGCAAACTTATATGCCGCAAAGGCACCAACGGCCATGAACCCGCCAGTCCCAAGAGACAGCTGGCCCGCATATCCTGTCAGCACGTTCAAACCCAAAGCCGCAAGGGCAAGAATTAAAAATGGTATAAAAATTGCGGAGATCAAATAGTCGCTGGCAACCAACGGAA
The DNA here is from genome assembly GCF_036960985.1 of Sneathiella sp. Classification (NCBI taxonomy): domain Bacteria; kingdom Pseudomonadati; phylum Pseudomonadota; class Alphaproteobacteria; order Sneathiellales; family Sneathiellaceae; genus Sneathiella; species Sneathiella sp. Next base: position 76,526 of record NZ_JBALWD010000002.1, read on the forward strand.
CACCAAAAAAGGCGACGAGAAGGATCACGTATAACCCGATACGATCTTGACGGAGCGGAAAGATCGCCTGATCCTGTTTATAATTAGAGCTAAACTGTCCGGTTTCACGATAAAACATTTCAATTATACCCTTTCGATAATTTTTTCACCGAACAATCCTTGTGGTCGGAAGAGTAAAAAGACCATGGCTAACATATACGCGAACCAGTTTTCGATAGCACCGCCGATAAAAGGACCAATGTAAATTTCTGCTAACTTTTCACCGGCGCCAATGATCAAACCGCCGACAATTGCGCCCGGGATCGACGTAAAGCCACCAAGTATTAGAACAGGGAGGGCTTTAAGTGCAACCAAGCTAAGGCTGAATTGCACTCCAAGCTTCGTCCCCCACATAATACCGGCGATCAAACCTACCAATCCGGCAACTGACCAAACAATAATCCAGATATGATGAAGGGAAATCCCAACGGAAAGGGCTGCCTGATGATCATCGGCAACCGCGCGTAGCGCTCGGCCAACCTTTGTCTTGCTAAAAAAGATCGCCAGGCCGGCAACCATTATGGCCGCAACAGCACCGGCGAACAGTTCCAATTTGTCGATCAAAATATCAAAAATGAACAACGGTCCGGTTGGAATACCAATATCCAACACTTTAATATCGCTACCCCAGACCGTTTGACCAAATCCGTCGATAAAGAATGTAATCCCGATTGTCGCCATAAAAAGAATGATCGGTTCTTGATTGACGAGCTTTCCAAGTACCAGTTTATCGACCAGATATGCCAGAATGACCATTATAAGAACGGCAAGGACAAACGCCACAGGCCAGGGCACACCAAGTTTTTCCTGAATGCCAACGAAGCTTAACGCGGCGAAAAGCATCATGGCGCCTTGCGCGAAGTTAAAGACACCAGAAGCCTTAAAAATCAGGACAAAGCCGAGCGCTATGAGCGAGTACAGCGTTCCCGTAAGGAGGCCGCTGATCAGCACCTCGAGAAAAAAGTAAAATTCACCTAGAAAATCTTGCATTGTATGCTCCAGCTACCGGCTTAGTGGCCGCCGCCCAAATAGGCGTCAATTACATTTTGGTCGGCACGAACGGCGTCAGGCGTGCCATCCGCAATTTTTCCGCCATAATCAAGGACGAGCACACGGTCGGAAATATCCATTACGACGCCCATATCATGTTCGATCAAACAAATTGTCGTGCCAAATTCCTGGTTCACATCCAGAATAAATCGGCACATATCTTCTTTTTCTTCCAAATTCATGCCGGCCATCGGTTCGTCCAAAAGCAACAGATCCGGTTCGGCCGCTAGTGCCCGCCCAAGTTCAACCCGCTTTTGCAAACCATAAGGCAATCGGCCAACAGGCGTTTTACGGATCGCTTCAATTTCCAAAAAATTAATGACATCTTCGACATATCGTCGATGCTCAAGTTCTTCACGTTCCGCACGACCGCGCCAAATCATCGCAGATAAGATTCCCGATTTCATTTTCAGATTCCGACCTGTCATAATGTTATCGAGGGTCGACATACCTTTGAATAACGCCACGTTCTGAAAAGTGCGGCCGATGCCTTGCGCCGCAGCTTCATATGGCTTCATCTGACTACGAGTTGTACCTTTGTAGGTGATAGTTCCCTGCTGAGGATGGTAAAATCCGTTGATGCAATTCAGCATCGAGGTTTTTCCTGCCCCATTCGGGCCAATTATCGCACGCACTTCACCTTCAAGAATATCAAAGCTTACGTCAGCAATTGCCTTTACCGCTCCAAAGGACAGGCTTATTCCTTTGACATCCAGTAAGATATCTCCAATTTTTCGAGTATCTTCCAACATAAAAATACCAGTCCTTACCGTTAAGAGGCGGCCTTTAAGGCCGGATAAGTTTCACATTCTTTGATTTTCAAATCTGCTTTCAATTGACCGGTTCGGCCATCTTCAAATGTCATCTGAGATTCGATAGAAATCATGTCTTTGTCTGAATACAGTGCATCAATCAAGGTCGCATAGCGATCCGCAACAATTCGCCGGCGTACTTTTCGTGTCCGGGTCAATTCGCCGTCGTCTGCATCTAGTTCTTTGTGCAATATAAGAAACCGCGTTACCTGCGCATTCGCCAGTTCACTGTCGATTGCCAAATCACGATTGACCTCTTCGACGCATTCCTTGACCAAGTTATAGACTTCATCTCGATTGCCGAGATCCGTATAACTTGTATAAGAAATACCCTGTCGCTCGGCCCAGTTTCCAACGGCATCGAGATCAATATTGACAAAAGCAGTTACACTCTCGCGTTCACCCCCATGACACACAACTTCTTTGATGGACGGGAAAAATTTCAATTTGTTCTCGATATACTGAGGCGCAAACAATGTGCCATCGTTTAGTTTGCCGACATCTTTGGCACGATCAATAATTTTTAGCTGACCATCGTCCGTCATAATCCCGGCATCGCCTGTATGCACCCAACCGCTTTCCAGCTTGGTTTCGCGCGTTGCCTCTTCATTCTTGAAATATCCAATAAATGCGCCAGGACTTTTGTAAAGAACTTCACCAGAGGTATCGTCGATCATCACCTCACACCCCGGAGCTGGAGGGCCGACCGTATCTGAGCGAACATCATTATTATTTTGGATGCAGACATACGCGCAGGATTCTGTTTGCCCATAAAGTTGTTTTAAGTTCATACCCAACGAGCGATAAAACTTGAAAACTTCTGAGCCAATAGGCGCCCCCGCAGTATAGGAAACTCTAATTCTGCTGAATCCCAACCTGTTTTTCAACGGACCGAAAACCAAGATGTTGCCAAGAGAATATAGAAAGCGATCTTTCAACGAGACAGGTTTTTTCTCAAGGATCTCAACGCCGCATCGTTTGGCGACACCAATGAAATAATGAAACATCTTTCGCTTGAGCGCACCGGCATCTTCGATTCTGATCATCGTTTGCGTCAGCAAGTTTTCGAATATCGCCGGCGGTGCGAAATAATATGTTGGGCCCAATTCCCTCAAATCAGACAGGACGGTTTCAGCGCTCTCCGGGCAATTCACTGTATATCCAGCATGCAATGCTTGAGCATAAGCAAAGAAATGATCACCTACCCACGCCATTGGCAAGTAGGACAGGACTTCGTCTTTTTCTGTCAACCCTTCAAATTCCACTGATAACCGGGCGGACTCCCATAAATTGAAAAAGCTCAGCATCACGCCTTTCGGGCGTCCCGTGGTTCCGGAGGTGTATAAGATAACAGATAGATCTTCAATTTTGCCCTTTGCAATCTCCGCTTCAAAAAAGTCAGGATGTGATTTTTCGTAAGCGCGCCCCGCATCTTGGACGTCATCATAGAAATGCAGGTAGTCTTGATCATATAGTCGTAAACCCCGAGGCTCTTTATATATGATGCTTTTGATATCTGGACATTCCGCCATGACCGACATTATTTTGTCGACCTGCTCCTGGTCTTCCGCAAAAACTGCTTTCACTTCTGCATGCGCCAAAACATACTGGACTTCTTCAGCAACACCATCTTGATAAATTGGCACAGGAACCGCCCCAATTGCCTGAGCGGCGGCAAAGGCCCAATAGAGCTTTGGTCTATTCGACCCTACAATTGCAATCTTGTCGCCACGCTGCAGGCCCAGATTTGCTAGACCAAGAGCCAGAACCTTAACGTTCTCCTGGACATCCTGCCAGCTATAGGTTTGCCAAATACCGTATTCTTTTTCACGAAAAGCAGGGGCTTGTGGTCGCTGAAGTGCGTTACGGAGCAACAATTTTGGAAAAGTATCGTACCGTTTCAATTCTAAATCATCTGTTGTCATTGGCGCCCGAATCCCAAATATCAAAATATCTACGTAACTTGCATATTTATAAAGAACCGGGAGCAAACAGAATTCCCATGCGAAAATATCTCGCCACAGAAAATTTAGACATGTCTTCAACAGCATTTGATTGTATCGCTGCCGACACGATCCTCCCAGATCAAGTAGTTTGTTAGCCACTACCTATTTTTAGCTTTTCGCAAGCCTTGTTATCGTCAATAGTCGATATCTCCAACCAAGGTCAAGAGGAAAACTAAAATTAGCAATTTACAGAAGAGATATCATGCGATTTTTAATGAAAAATAGTAATAATAAAATAAAACAGTCGTTTGTTATTTAAGTATAAAATAGAAATTTATCTAAGTTAGATTAAATGAAATACGATATTACTATCTTTTAGAATAATTTTATCCAAAATAATTCAAATTTAATAATACGTGAAAAAATAATACTGTCATTTTTACATATATTTAGTACATTTTGATATTTTTTAATCTCAATAGTTAAAATCCTCTGTCAGGCCTCAACAACATACGCCGCTTCTTCACTTTTATTACTTAATCAAAAAGCTGCCCGACCGCTCGCAATAACAATTTCAATTGTTATTGGAGAATAAATTGACGTTTGATGTAGCCAATCGTCGTCCTAACTTTCTAGATTTCACCTTATGGCTTGAGAAAATTTTAAAATTAGGGCACATACGGGCCATCAATTAACGGGCACCAATTTCAAAGTGCCTTCCCGTTTCCCTTTGCATTAAGGAGCGAAGCGTTGACAACAACTGGTCACGACAGCCTAAATACCCGCCGAACACTTGATATAGACGGCAAGAGTTACGATTACTACAGTATTCCAGCCGCGGAAGATGCGGGCCTTGGAGACGTTTCTCGCCTTCCCTTTTCCCTCAAAGTTCTACTAGAAAACCTGCTGCGCCATGAAGACGGCCGCACAGTTACCTCGGAAGACGTCGCCGCAATCGCTGGCTGGCTTGAAAATCAAAAAGCAGATCGGGAGATCGCATATCGCCCTGCCCGCGTCCTTATGCAGGATTTCACAGGCGTTCCCGCAGTTGTTGACCTCGCCGCCATGCGCGACGCTATGGTTGCGCTAGACGGAGACCCTGAAAAGATTAACCCGCTGGCCCAATGCGATTTGGTAATTGACCATTCTGTCATGGTGGACAAATCAGGTACCGCCGCATCTTTCGGTGAGAATGTTGAGCTGGAAATGCAACGCAACGGTGAACGGTATGCTTTCCTCCGCTGGGGCCAAAAAGCCTTCAATAACTTTCGTGTTGTTCCTCCTGGAACAGGGATCTGTCATCAGGTTAATCTCGAATATTTGGCGCAGACTGTTTGGACCACAAATGATCAAAACGGTACGGAAGTGGCCTATCCCGATACTTTGGTGGGAACCGATAGTCACACAACAATGGTCAACGGTTTGGCTGTTCTTGGCTGGGGTGTCGGCGGCATTGAAGCCGAGGCCGTCATGCTAGGCCAACCTATTTCAATGCTTATTCCTGAAGTTGTTGGTTTCAAGCTGACGGGCAAGCTAAAAGAAGGAACAACGGCAACGGATTTGGTTTTGACCGTTACACAGATGCTCCGGGCACAAGGCGTGGTCGGAAAATTTGTTGAGTTCTATGGACCAGGGATCGCCGAGCTCGCGCTGGCGGATCGGGCTACGATTTCGAATATGGCGCCTGAATATGGCGCAACATGTGGCTTCTTCCCAATCGATGCAGAAACCATCAACTATCTCAATTTCACAGCAAGAGACCCGGAAAGAGTTAAGCTGGTTGAGGCCTATGCAAAGGCGCAAGGAATGTGGCGTGATGAGTCAACGGCTGACCCCGTCTTTACAGCCTCTCTCGAGTTAGACATTTCAACCGTTGAGCCAAGCCTTGCAGGACCAAAACGCCCGCAGGATAGAGTACTACTATCCGAAGCAGCACCTGCTTTTAAAGAAGTTCTTCCTTCGCTTGCCGGTAGTGCTTCATTAGACGTGCAGATAGAGGTTCAAGGAACGGACTATACGATCGGTCATGGCGATGTAATCATTGCTGCAATCACATCCTGTACCAACACCTCTAACCCTAATGTAATGCTTGCAGCAGGTTTAGTCGCAAGAAACGCCTTGGCGAAAGGTCTTGCGGTTAAGCCATGGGTAAAAACATCTCTCGCGCCGGGCTCTAAAGTGGTCACAGACTATCTTGCGAAAGCTGGCCTTCAAGACGATCTAGATGCACTTGGCTTCAACCTTGTTGGTTATGGTTGCACCACCTGCATCGGAAACTCCGGTCCTGTAGCGCCTGCGATCGCCGATGCCATTGCTGAAGGTGATCTAGTAGCTTGTTCAGTTCTATCAGGTAACCGAAATTTTGAAGGGCGCGTAAGTCCCCAGGCGAAGGCAAATTACCTTGCTTCACCACCGCTTGTCGTTGCCTACGCCATTGCTGGTTCCATGAACATAGATGTTTCAAAAGATTCGTTGGGGAACGATCAAGATGGCAATCCGGTATACTTAAGCGATATTTGGCCAAGCAATGCAGAAGTGCATGCAACCGTTCGTGACGCTGTAACCCGCGATATGTTCGTTACTCAATATGCGGACGTGTTTTCTGGTGATGATGCATGGAAGTCCATTGAAACAGCAGAAGGACAAACCTACACGTGGGACAGCACGTCGACTTATGTGCAGCATCCTCCGTATTTTCAAGGCATGGAAAAAGAAGCCGGTGGCTTCAACGACATAACCGGCGCCCGTATTCTGGCCCTTCTTGGTGATTCGGTTACGACTGACCATATATCTCCCGCAGGCGCCATTAAAGCTGATGGCCCCGCCGGTGAATATCTCAATAGCCATCAAGTAAGTGCAAAGGACTTCAACTCCTTTGGTTCTCGCCGCGGGAACGATCAGGTGATGACACGGGGTACTTTTGCGAATATTCGTCTTCGCAATGAACTTGCACCAGGTACCGAGGGCGGCGTGACCCGTCATATGCCCGATGGCCAGCAAATGTGGATTTATGATGCGGCTCAAAAATACCATTCGGAACAAACACCACTTGTTGTTTTTGCCGGTAAGGAATACGGAACGGGATCTAGCCGCGATTGGGCGGCAAAGGGAACGTTACTGTTGGGAATTCAAGCCGTTGTCGCCGAAAGTTTCGAACGTATTCATCGGTCAAACCTAGTTGGGATGGGTATATTGCCCTTGCAGTTTCCGGAAGGCGTTACACGGAAAACACTTGGCCTGGACGGCAGCGAAGTCATTGATCTGACTGGAATTGGTGCTGGCATTACACCCCGTATGAATGTTGCCTGTAAAATTACGCGGGGCGACGGATCCAGTGAAACGATCGATTTATTGTGTCGTATTGATACATTGGATGAGGTCGAGTACTACCGAAATGACGGTATTTTGCAGTATGTTCTTCGGAATCTTTCTGCCGCTTAAGTTAGAGGCGCACAGGCCTAAACAAAACGGCGGCTCGTTTGAGCCGCCGTTTTTCGTTCACCAAGTTGTCAACCATAGGTGATTTGTTTGTGAACGCAGAATATACTAAATATCAGAGCATGAAAAAAATAAACCTCATCCCAACAGTTGTTGGCGCAGCCTTCGGTATGCTGGCCTTGACCGTAGCATCTCTCGTGAATGCGCAAAGCGCGCACCAGCCTGCCTCCGTGGTCGAGCTATACTCTTCTCAAGGTTGCAGTTCCTGCCCCCCCGCCGATAAATTTCTGGGTGAATTGGTTGAAGACGAAGAAATTCTTGGCCTGACATTTGCAGTCACCTATTGGGATTATATTGGCTGGAAAGATACATTCGGCAATAAAGACAATGATTACCGGCAGGCAAATTATAAAAAGCAATTTAGTTCCCGGTATGTTTATACGCCCCAAATGATTGTTGGCGGTACAGAGCATAAGGTAGGCTCAGATAATCATGGGGTAAGAGCCCTTATAAAGGATCAGGCTGGTCATGCTCAACAACTTCCACTCACGTGGTCTTTCACGGAGGATACGTTACAAGTCAATCTACCTGCCGGTGAAGGAAACGCAACGATTTGGCTTGTAGATATTGACCAGTCAGCGGATGTCGATATCGGCCGCGGTGAAAATTCGGGCCGCAAAATTACGTATCATAATATTGTTCGTCAAATTCGGTCACTTGGTGACTGGGACGGAAATGCGGAAACGATTTCACTTGATCTGGCTGAAATGAGGCACTCCGGGCGCAATGGTTGCGCACTTATCATTCAGCGGACAGGCTACGGACCTATTATTGCAGCGTTGAACGTAAAACTTTAAGATTGAGAAGTTGATACTGCTGCCGCTCTCAGGCAGTATAGGGCCAATAATAACAACAATGGCGCTACTTCCATGACTAAAGAGATTGCCCCGTTAAAACCAGCTGCGACCGTCTTGTTGGTACGTGATTGTGAAAAAGATCAAGATACACTTGAAGTCTTCATGGTCGTTCGGCATCACCAAATCGATTTCGCTTCGGGCGCCCTGGTCTTTCCAGGCGGCAAAGTTGATGAAGCTGATACTAACGACGCACTTATTGATCATCTACCAGAGTCTGAACGCCAAGAAGATCCTCTCCGGTTCTTCAAAATCGCCTGTATTCGTGAAAGTTTTGAAGAAGCAAACATCCTTCTTGCCAGGAATCGAGACACTGGAAAATTAGTGACCCATGATCGGTTGGAACAGCTCGCCGCACAATATCGGATGCCACTGCAAAATGGCGAAATTACAATTTTACAAATGGTACAAGAAGAGAATTTGGAGTTGGCGACGGACCTTCTTGGGCATTTTGCCCATTGGGTGACACCAACCTTTATGCCCAAGCGCTTCGATACGCATTTTTTTGTTGCCGCAGCTCCACCCCATCAACTGGCAAGGCATGATGGCGAGGAATCTGTTGATTCTGTTTGGGCAGGCCCCAACGAAATTATGGCAAAAGCCGATGCAGGTGAATACACCGTTATTTTCCCGACGAGAATGAATATTGAAGTTCTCGGCAAATTTTCGTCCGTCGATACGGTAGTAGCCGATGCCAACGCAACCCACACTTTTACAGTATTGCCAGAAATGGAAGTCACGGATGAAGGCAAGTTTCTGCTCATCCCAAAAGAGGCGGGATATAGTGTGACACGAAGAGCAATCGATGCCCTAATGGACAAATAATCTCCAGGAAAATTAGTGGCTAATATTTCTACATTTTTTAGGAAAAAGCGGCCGTCTTTTATACGTCAATCCGGATGCTTGGTAATGGCTGAATTAGAGGCGGCAATCGTCGCCGTTGATTGATTTGTCTCCTCGTCAATCAACGGCGTGATCCACTTGGCTCGCTCTGTAAGAACAGTGACCTCTTCCAAAAAGGCTTGTAGCGCGAAAAAATCAGAAGCGGTGTTATCACGATCAGAATGCTTGAGCATTTGAACGATTTGGTCGTGGGAGGATACCATTTTTTTAATCGCGACCTGCGTTTGCAAGATCATCTGATCAACTTGTCGCCCGCTTTTTTGGGTTGAGATTAATTTTCCCATGAGATGTTTATCCGGGAAAGCTGCCTTTGGTCGTCTAGTAAACGACAACCGTTTCTTCCATACGACCAATTCCTTTTCGATTACTGATTTCAAACGCCCCCGTAACCCACCGCGACACAGAATCAGATTGTGTATTTTCCGCAGGGAGTTGGCTTTCGGCGCCGCGTAGCTACAGGCTTTAACCTGATCAGATTTTGCACCAAGATCCAAATATAACAATTTGGCTGCCTTTTCGACACCGCTACCACCAGACGCAACAATTGCCGCAAGTCGGGCCTCTCGTTCTGGTAGTTCAAAAAAACTTTTGAAAAACTCGAGTCCATGCTGCAATTCTGCAATACCCGATAGATCTACCGAGTGTAACACATCCAGCCTCTCCAGATTAACGGGCTCCGCATAATTTACTCTAGGCGCAAGAGAGGAGGCAGCATGGTCACCCGACGCTGCGATGGCAAGCGATTGGGCATATTGCGTCAGGTTATTAAGGACGGCGGCCCGCGCAGCAAGATCGGCGGTAGAATACATTGGTTGCTGAGTTACATCAACGTTGCCACCTGTTTCCAACTGAAATTTCAGATTATTGCGAAAGGCTCTCGAGTTTACATTCTCTGCCAGGGCAAAATCCCCTTTTATAACCTTTGAAAGGAGCATGACACCTTTGGCAAAATCCTCCACCAAGAAAGCGATCGCAAGGGCATCAACAGCGGTACAACCTGTCGCAGACTTCAGAATGAAGCCAATTAGAACTAATTTTCGCACCCAGTTCATAAGGCCGGATTTCTTGTTCGAGTCATCTAATTCTAGATGGAAATTGGATAGTAAAAATACTAATTAATTATACTAATAATTGAATTTTTTCTTCGAAAGCTGACACGCCGACCAATTGACTATTTTTTTACAGTCTGACTACAATCGAGACAGGAGAATTTTTTGACACAAGGAAAACCTTCACCTTGAACGACGCTAATCGGAAATGGTGGATACTAACAGCCATGGGAGGCGTTATTGGAATCGTCCTTTTGGACGAAACCATTGTCGGTGTCGCATTACCGACTATTCAAACAGAATTGAACATATCTATGCTCACCTCTCATTGGATCATAAATTCTTATTTGCTGGTCTTTGCAGGCCTTGTCGCAGCTGGTGGACGGCTCGGCGACATTCTAGGGCTTCGCACCCTTTTTACATTTGGGATCCTTTTGTTTGGCCTTGCTTCCCTCGCCTGTGGATTTGCAAATAGCGGAATATATTTAATCATTGCACGCGCCATGCAAGGTGTCGGAGCCGCGATTATATTTCCGGCCTCGATGGCGATGATAACTATTGTCTTTCCTGATGAAGAGCGAGGTGTAGCCCTCGGTATTTATGGAACCATAGGAACTGTATTCTTAGCATTGGGTCCACTTGTCGGCGGACTTGTCACAGGCTTTATGTCTTGGCGGTGGATATTCTGGATCAATCCGCCGATTATATTGCTAATTATAACGCTGGTTCTCATATCGTGGATTGACCCGCCGCGAGGCAAAACCAAAGAGCGGTTCGATTTTGCAGGTACAGCAACATTGATCGGCGGTGTCGGTCTCACCGTGTTTGCCATAATGCAAGGGCCGGACTGGGGATGGCTCGATCCGTTCGTTATAGTCCCCTTGCTTGCCGGGATCGGGCTGTTCGGATTGTTCGTGACAATTGAACTCAAAATCGACCAACCTCTTATTGATATGGCGCTCTTCAAAAATTCCAGTTTTGCTGCTTGCAACTTTACCGTTTTTACAGCTCAATTTACGAAAATTGCGGTCTTTATTTTTGGCGCACTTTACTTACAACACACACTCGGCATGTCATCCTTGCAAGCCGGAATAGCCTTGGTCGCTGGCGCAGCTCCCTCCATACCGAGCGGTTTCATAGCAGGCAAAATTGCTGACCGATATGGCTCTCGAATACCAACACTCGGCGGCGTATTCGTCGTTGCCCTCAGCATTCTATGGATCGGAATTGCAGTCCATTGGGAAAGCTATCTTTTGCTGTTACCAGCGCTTTTGATCTGGGGAGCGGCCTTGCCGTTTCTTTTTGTGCCGCCAATGCGCGCGATAATGAACGAAGTCCCGCTAAATAAACAAGGGTTAGCCGGTGGGATAGTCCTCTGTGCACAGTTGTTAGGGGGCACAGTGGGCATGGCTCTGTGTAGCACTGTCTTTTCATCCTCCCAAGATTACACAGGTGTCTTTTTGATGACGGCTGGTTTGGCCATATTTTTGCTAATATTAGGATATTTCAAAATCGAGCCATCGAAAGCTGAAAAGCATGGCGATGCGGCCTGAGGTTAAGTAAGTTTATTCTAGAGATCTTGTAACGATTGTTGAAGCTCCGCCAGGCCATCAATAATTAGATCGGCGTTCTGACAATCCAAACGTTCGGCATGGGCCAACCCCCAAGGACCTCGCCGCAGGAAGATACCTTTCATGCCAACCTGCTGTGCTGGAAAGACATCATTGTCCAGTCGGTCGCCAACATAAGCAACTTCATCTGGTGCGCATGCCATCATTGCCAAGACCCCTTTGAAAAAGAGAGTGTCCGGCTTTTCAAACTGAATGGCCTCAGAAGACGTAACATGATCGGCAGGGATCCCTAATTTCTTCAAAGCCCGCTCCATTGCCTTTGGCTGGTTTCCTGCAATACCAATCATGTATCCGGATTGCCGCAGCTGTTGCAGGCATGAAATGGAATCTGCATAGAAATCACTCGATTGCAGTGAATAGGCGGTACCTGCCTCTTCGCGTGCATGTAAAGCTGCCGCCATTCTAAAGTCTGGATCATATGACTTAAAAACCGTGTGATGATGTTCGCCGCGAGCAATGACATCACGAAGCCGGATCATGAAATTTTCAATGGGCACCCCTAAATAGGATGCCCATTCACTCCAGTAACGTGACTCATTGACCAACGTTTCGCCGACATCAAAAACAACGGCCTTTATGGGCACATCGAACCCGCCTGTTCGTTTCAAGCCAATATTACCTAACTAAGCTGAGATCCCGCTTGCCATAAAATCCGCCATACGTTTTGAAAAAGCGACTGGATCAGAGACGGGATCCCCTTCAACAATATGCGCTTGATCAAGCAAGAGAAGAGCTGCATCTTCCAGCGCTTCGGATGTTCCGCTGGCTTTCGCATTCGCAGCTAATTTTTTTATCAACGAATGAGTTGGATTGAGTTCCAGAATACGCATACTTTCCGCGCCACCAAATTGCTTATGGGCTTTTAGTACTTTCTCAAGATGTATGTCCATATCGCCATCATCCGCCACAAGGCAGACAGGGCTTTCCGTCAAACGCGAAGATTCTTTTACATCCTTGACTTTGCCTTCCAGCGCTTGCTTGAACAAAGCGATCAAGCTATCCATTTCTGCGCTTTCTGCTTTTGGTTCCAGTTTTGCAGAAGGATCTTTTTCCTCAGCTACGTTCTCTAATCCAGCTGTCCCACGTGTTACGGATTTAAAACTCTTTCCTTCATACTCACTAATTCGGCTTAGCCAAAAATTGTCGACAGCATCGTCGAGTAATAAGACTTCTATTCCTTTCGCAGCAAAACCTTCTAGTTGAGGGCTGGATTTAAGGGCATCAATTTCATCGCCAGTAATATAATAAATGGCATCCTGGCCTTCTTTCATCCGTTCCAAATAATCGGCTAAATTTGTCCGATTGTCTGCTTTTGTGCTTCGAAATTGCGCAAGTTTAAGAATACGTTGCCCGTTATCCTCATCCTCATAGATACCTTCTTTGAGCACGGCACCAAAATTGTCCCAAAAACTTGCAAAGCTTTCTGGATCTTTCTTCGCTTTCTTTTCGATTTCACCGATAACTTTTTTGACCAAGCCGCCTCGAATCTTATGCAATACAGGATTGTTCTGCAGCATCTCGCGGCTGACATTGAGAGGAAGGTCTTCGGAATCGACAACACCTCTTAGGAAGCGCAAATATGCGGGAATGAGTTCTTCGCAGTCATCGGTGATAAAGACGCGTTTGACATATAATTTAAGCTTGGATTTCCGTTCTGGGCTGAAGAGGTCGAAAGGCGGTTGCTCTGGAATAAAAAGCAACATCGTATATTCAATGCGGCCTTCCACCTTGCTATGAAGTGTCATCCAGGGGGAATCAAACGCCTGCCCTACATGATGGTAGAACTCCGTGTATTGTTCCGCGGTAATCTCAGATTTTTGACGAGTCCAAAGCGCGCTGGCGGTATTCAGAACCTCATCCTCATCGCCTTCCTTCTCTGCTTTTAGAATAACTGGCAAAGCGATATGGTCGGCATAGGTCTTAACAATATTACGAAGACGCAGAGGTTCCAGATACTCTTTGGCCTCTTTCCTCATATGTAGCGTGATAGTCGTGCCGCGTCCTTCTCGCGTTCCTTCAGCGATATCAAAAGAACCTCCGCCACTCGAGGACCAAACGGTTGCAGTCTCCTCGCCGGCCTTTCGGCTTATCACAGTGACTTTGTCTGCAACCATAAAGGACGAATAAAAACCGACGCCGAACTGGCCAATCAGGTTGATGTCTTTGTTGGAATCACCTGTAAGCTCTTCAGAAAAACGGGATGTTCCCGACCTCGCTATTGTACCCAGATTATCAATCATTTCCTGTTCGGTCATGCCGATACCATTGTCCGTAATGGTCAAGGTTTTTGCTTTCTGATCGACGCTCAAGATAACTTTAAATTCCGGATCTTCCTTAATGAGTTCCGGTTTCGTCAAAGCTGCGTAACGCAATCTGTCACAAGCATCCGAGGCGTTGGAAACCAACTCTCTTAAAAAAATTTCTTTTTCGCTGTACAGTGAATGGGCGACAATATCGAGCAGTTTGGCGACTTCGGCCTGAAATTCATGGGTTTGTTCTGTCATTTTCCTCTTTCGACTCATTCAAAATTATTCAATTACCTATATGACGAGCGACACAAGGTCAATCAAGGCTTATGTTCTGAATTTTTTAATGGAAGTGCGGGGATGAAGTGGCCCGCTCCGAGGGGCGCAGAAAATCGGAGCAGGCCTTTCACAGATCATCAACAAATGTGTGTAGATGAAGTTGATCGGTAAGCTACTATATATTTTATTGGAATGAACGTTCAAGTATTAATTTTGAAAAAGGGCGTTTTAATTAGAAACCTGTTCACATCCCTCGTCAGGCAGGCGTCCTCTCCTTGATTTTAACAAACAAGGTAACTGCCCGAATGACAAAAAAAACACCTTTGCCCAAACCAGTTTCCTATGCGCCGCCTAAACCTTTGTATGAACGGGTTAAATCCCATGTATTGAAAAGAATATCGAGCGGTGAGTGGCCAGCTTACTGCCGGCTTCCCTCCGAGCATACTTTGGTCAAAGACATGGGAATATCAAGAATGACTATCCACCGTGCCCTTCGTGAACTGACGCAAGCAGGGTTCTTGGAACGCATTCAGGGTGTTGGAACTTTTGTCGCTTCACTAAAAACCGCGCCGAAAAACCTTGAACTTAAAGATATTGACCAGATAGTTCACTCTCGCGGATCCAAATATAGTTGTAAAATTCATTTCCTGCAGGCAGAACTCGCTGACGCCGATGCGGCCAAGCTAATTGCTGTGTCTGAAGGTGATCAGGTTTTTCGTTCGTACTTTGTACATTGTGAGAACGATGTTCCACTTATGCTTGAAGACAGGCACGTGAACGCGGCCTTATTTCCGGAATACCTTAGAATGGATTTTCATGATGCGACGGCAGAAAACTGCCTCAGCACCAGATTTGCTCTTTTGTCCCACGAACATAGTATTCAAGCGAAAATTTCCGACGCTGAAGTCTCTCACTTTCTGGCACTTGATACTGCGACCGCCTGCTTGGTGATCAATCGCCGTACTTGGTTCGGAGAGAGAATAGTATCGACCGCCAGAATGGTTTATCCCGGCAACCGATACCAATTGAACTGAACGATTTCGTGCTTTATAGCACAGGACAACAGTATTGTGCTTCGTTACACGGCTTCAGCTAAAGCATCGCGGGAGTCGTCAATCATCGGACTTTTAGCGGCTATCTTCTTGGCGCCTTTTGCGTTGCTAGTATAAAGGTTACGAAGGGCATCAACAACCAGTTGCTCATCAATATGTGGCTCAGTACCGCGGTATTTGCAAGCCGCAATAATCTGATCAATAATAAATTTAGGCTGATAGCAGGCTAAATCGAATTTGTTTTTGACTTGCAGTTCTTCAATGACAATTTCTAGAACTTTTTCTGTGATTTCAAGACCTCGAGCGTCCCCGACCATTTTGAAGATCTCGAAATACTGATCCCTTGACGGACCAATGGTTTCAAGCTTGTACGGAATACGCCGCAAAAAAGCCGGATCCATTAAGTCGTCAGGCGACAAGTTAGTCGAGAAAATTACCAGTTCGTCGAAGGGCAAAGAAAAGCTTTTGCCCGTATGCAGCTTAAGATAGTCAACCCGACTTTCAAGGGGAACAATCCAGCGATTGAGAAGGTCTTCAGGACTTACCAATTGGCGGCCAAAGTCATCAATAATGAAAGTACCATTGGATGCTTTCACGTGCAGCGGGGCTTCATAATATTTTGCATGGGCGTTAAAGCTCAAATCGAGCATTTCAAGTGTCAGTTCCCCGCCGGTAATGATAACCGGACGTTCGCAGGGAACCCAGCGACCGTCAAACTCTTCACGTCGCAACCCAGAACTCGCAGCTTTTTTCTGAGCGTCGCCTAAAATTGGCTTATGAATACTAGGGTCAAAGACCTTGATAATTTGACCGTCAACTTCGAAACAATATGGAATATAGATAACATTGGCGAAAATCTCCGCGACTTTCTCTGCCACGGTTGTTTTCCCGTTCCCCGGAGGGCCATAAAGTAGAATACTTTTACCGGCGTTGATTCCGGGGCCAAGACGGCGAACAAAGTCATCCGCGATCACCAGATTTTCAAAGCTTTCTTCGATTTTCGATTGCTCGACACGCTCGTTAGTAATTTTTTGCAAACTAATACGAGCCTGATAGGCTTGCAAGGAAACAGGTGCAGGTCCGACATATTGGTTCTGATCCAGAGACTCAATCGCGTAGCGCTTACCAGCTTCCGTCATAACATATCGGGTTTCCGAAAATGTAGATTGATCGGCAGTACCCAAGGATTCTAAAAACTTACGGTCGCCTGCTTCCTGAATAAGGCGGTTTACAACACCGATCGGAAGTTTAATGGCATTGGAAATTGACGACGCCGTATCCAAACTGTTCACATAAACAAGCTTGAAGAGGATGCGTAAAAGATTAGCGGAAGGTATCCCCGAATTTTCAATTGATTTAGGAGCTTGAGGTGCCTCATAGATGGCTCTATCAAGTTGTTCTTGGGTTAGCGCGCCAAGGGCAACAAGGTTTTCGCCAAGGCGGCCACCATTTTCTTTCTGCCGATGAAACGCAATTTTTATATCCTCAGGCGTTACTAAGTTTTGCGCCAATAAGATATCACCGATAAGCATCCATTATCTCCGTTTTTGTTCCCGACAGCGCATAATTCCTGCGAGAAATCATAGACAGCCTGTCTACAGCCAGAAAATTAGTAGGTTACTTTTTACGCTCCTTTCGTTAACGCATCGTTATAATCCAACAAAAAACCGCCAAATTTTCGGGATTTGCTCTTGAGCGTGGTTCCAAGGAAATACTCACGTTAATATCGGGGGTTTTCTTTTGGACGTGTTGCCGAATCCCAAATAAGAGATCATATTGCTAATCAGGCACGACATTTTGTGCGCCAGTAACTGACAGGAGAAACCATGGGAACATTCAAAGCGTTGCTGAAGGTCCATTCCAGCGATCGAGTTGGATTGATCTCTCTAGTTACAGGTTATCTATTTGATAGAAATATCAATTTGGGCGATACGTCATTTGCAATCCTCGATAAAAGTGGGGAATTTACAAGCATCATAGAGATTCCATCGGATTTGGCGGAAGATACATTGTCGGAAGAAATTAATTCACTGGAGGGATTGAGCGACGCCACCGTTCAGATTCAAAGACTTGATCTTGCAAATTTGAAGACGCCTCCAAAAGAAGTAACGCATCACATCCACTGTGAAGGCGAGGATCAACCCGGGTTACTGGCCCGCCTATCCGAAGTATTTATCGATTATGATGCCAATATTGTAGGTTTAAAATCAGATCAAGTTCAGACGAAGAACGGAAATATTTTTATCACTCATTTTTCTGTCAATATCCCGAAGTCGCGTACGAACTCCTGCCTTGCAGCCCTCGGTAATACAGCTGGCGAGCTTCGGCAAAATCTGACATCAGAACCGGCAGCCAATTAAACAGCAGGGCCGGCACCTATGATGTCAATATTCCCGTCGATTTCATCTTGTAACCATGTGCAGAAGGCTCGAATATTTTTGTCTTGCACTCGATTATTGAGAACGACAGCAAAGAAGGAAAAATCCGCCTTGATTTTTAAATCAAAGGGCGTGACCAATCGGCCCGCCTCCACATCATTTTGAGCTAGTATCCAGCGACCGAGGACCACCCCCGCGCCCGCCACGGCTGCGTCTAAAGCATGGTCGGCTATATTGAAATGCAGGCCACTTCTTTTAGGATCCACTTCGGGAGCCCCCGCCATCTCCAACCATTTTTTCCAATCGGCCAAATCAAATACGCCTAAATGAGTGTCGTCATGGATCAAAGTATGCTTTCCAAGATCCGACGGATGCTTCAAAGGGGTTTCACCTCCTGCTACTTGCGGGCTGCACATCGGGGTTACATATTCTTCGAATAATAATGTTGACTCACATCCTTCATATTCCCCCATGCCGAACCTAATGGAGACATCAATATCATCTCGTTGCATATCAACAACTTTCAGATTAGCTGAGATCCGAGCATCTATTTCGGGATGACGAAGCATAAAACGGTATAATCGTGGCGCAAGCCATTTTGCAGTAAATGCGGGCCCGGCAGAAATAACCAAGACATTATCCGTTTGTCGTCGATTGAGTTGTCGCAAAGCATTTTCAAATTCGATAAAGCCATCGCGAATGCCAGGCGCTAACAACTCACCCTCAACGGTTAACCTGACCGCACGATTGAGACGATCAAAAAGTTTTAAGTCCAGATGTTCTTCCAATTGCCTTATCTGATAGCTCAATGCCGATGGCGTTACGAAAAGCTCTTCGGCCGCCTTTTGAAAACTCATATGCCGAACAGCACAATCGAATGCCCTTAACGCATTTAGGGAAGGTAGTTTCTGCATTTTCTCACTTAAAAAAATTTAACCTGATAACTAATATAACTCGTTTGTAGATATTCCCACAACAGCCTAAATATGACTCACGAGATTTAGGAAACAGCTTTAAATATTGCGGCTTCCATTGGTTTGAAAGGAATTATTATGGCATACGGTATCTTAAACGATGAAAAGATCAAAACCCTGATCAACAATGCACATGTTGAGCGGTCAGAAATGTTTCACGCAATCATCAAAAATTCTTTTAGTGAAGTTAAAAATCTGATCCTGAAACCAATAACAGCATCACAGAAATATGCGACTGCTCATCACTAGTATTTCTTGAGCGCTACATTTTGAAGTCGGGAAAACGAATTTGGCTTTTGCAATTGACCTCAGCAATGTCTTTTGTCTTTATTGATATTAATTCTCTATAGATTTAGGCAAAGAGCTCAGGAAGTGAAATGCAGCTACTCCTCGTCGGCAAAAACGACATCAGTCAAATAAAAAGTGTGAATGCCTCCTCGCGGACCCTGAACGAAGGCGAAGTGCGGCTGCGGGTAGAAAGTTTTGCCCTGACAGCCAACAATATTACTTATGCTGTTACTGGCGATCTCATCGGATATTGGAAGTTTTTTCCTGTTTCTGAAGAAGGCTGGGGCATCGTGCCTGTTTGGGGGCATGCCGTTGTTATTGAGACTGAGTGCGAAGGAATAGACTTGGGAGAAAGGCTTTATGGTTATTTGCCGATGGCAGAAGAACTCGTTGTTCATCCCTCACGCATCCGACAAAATGCTTTTAAAGATGGTTCCGACCATCGTTCGCAATTACCAGCCGTGTATAATGAATATATCAGACTGAATAATTCAGAACATCACGACACGGGGTTGGAGGATCTTCAGTCAATCCTTTACCCGTTATACGCCACTTCTTACATGATCTATGACTACCTCATGGACAACAACTATTTTGGTGCAAAGCAAATTCTCATCGGTAGCGCGTCCAGCAAAACAGCCGTTGGACTGCTTCAGCTCCTGTCTGATGATGAAACTGTGGATCCAAAAATAATCGGTTTGACGTCCACTCGAAATCAAGATTTCGTTAAAAACCTAGGTGTTTGTGATCAAGTCATAACATATGAAAACATAGAACGAGAAACTGAGAAAATACCATCGGTTTACATAGATATGTCGGGCAATGCAGACGTGCGCGTATCGCTTCATACCCATCTGGATGCGCAACTTCTAGTCAGTTGTTCTGTCGGTGTAAGCCATTGGGACAAATTCCGCCCCACTAAAGAACTGCCCGGCGCAAAACCGCAAATGTTCTTTGCACCCGCACAAATTCAGAAGCGCCACGATGAGTGGGGACCCGGTGTCATACAAGGTAAAACACAGGCGGCGTGGCGAGATCTGGCAATCAAAAGTAAATCATGGCTCACTGTCAAGGAAGGCAAAAACCTAACTGATGGCATTGTCGCCTATAAAGAACTTATTGCTGGTGAAACCTTGCCAACAGAGGGCCACATCATACGAACAGGATAAAACGCTCAGCTTTAAGGGCTATTTCGTTGGGAGTGTAAGGCGATCATCCAGTTGGTGTAATACGTCAATTACAGAGGCCCCAAACTTCTTCGATCGCTCAGGTGACCATCCCCACAACTCGTTCGGTGTATCCGCCGTATCTTTAAACGGCATCTCCAGGGTCATGGCAAGGCATCCAAACGTTTCCGCGACATAATTTCCGCACATCGCTAGATTGCCTTTTCCTTTTGGTGCAGCTGGATATCCGTGCGTTGTTTGAAAATCAGGATTCACTTGTTGCCAAAGACGTTTAAAATCCGTCAGGAGCCTATCTTTCTCCGCTGTCCAGCTTGGTATACCTTGCGTGCCTGCGATAAAATTATATGGCAGCCCTTCATCTCCGTGAACATCCAGACAAAAATCAACACCCGTTGATTGCATCTTTTGGCGAACTAAATAAACTTCCGGGCTTTTGTTCATCTCCGGCTCAGACCACTCACGATTTAGGTTTGCACCTGCTGCATTCGTGCGCAAGTGGCCGCGACGACTACCATCGGGATTCATATTCGGGACAACATAGAAACAGATTTTCTCAAGCAATGCCCTGGACACGGCATCATCTTCATCTAGCAACCGCGATAGAAATCCTTCCATCCACCATTCTGCCATGGTTTCTCCAGGATGCTGGCGCGCGACTAACCAATAAGCTTTCTTTTCTGGTGCTGGCTCCCCGATCGTCAACAGATCCATATCCTGGCCATCCAGCGTTTCCCCCAGAACGCTCAAAAAGACATCCGGCGATTGCCCGGCATCTGCAATAAGATCTGAATGTCGTTCCATGGAATAGGGTGCGAAGTAAGCGTAATACACCGCGTTGACGTCAGGAGTATGACGAATGACAAGGTGACCGTTTTCATAAACCGTATCCACTCGGAACCAGTTTTCACGATCATAAGAGGCGACTGCCTGATAGCCTTCCCATCCTTTGACATAGGAAGCCTTATCCGCATTGGTAATTTTCATCACGCAGGGAAGCCCTTGTCCGCCTGTTAATCGAAAATAGAACCATTGGGAAAAATCTGCGGCTGAGTCTGTTTTAATCTGCAACTGAATATCGGATGCATCGGCACAAGTGTCGCAAAGTATATTGCCACCATCAAAACTACTGGAGATGCGTATCATTTGTGATTTCCCGAATAAAAGTAAGCCAAAGGCATAGACCTTTTGACAGGATCAGACATTTACCAGAATATTGAAAGACATAAAATGTTAAAAACACTGCTTTATCCGTCCGGCACTACGGGAGATATGCTAAATGTTCAAAATTTTTACCGCTCTGACTATTTTTGCTTTTGTCCCCCATATTGCTGCGGCGACCGAACAACTGGTCGATGTCCATATACATTACAGCCACGATGCATGGGATATGTTACCGCCCGATGATGCGGTGAAAGTTTTACGTGCCGCAGGACTAAATAAAGCGTTTGTCTCCAGCTCCAGTGATGATGGCACGCAAATGCTGTATGAAGCCGCGCCTGACCTCATCGTTCCCGTATTGCGCCCCTATCGCCGGCGCGGTGAGTTGGGAACCTGGTTTCGGGATGAAACGGTTATTGATATGCTAGAAAAAAGACTGGAAACAAATACCTACGCTGGTATCGGTGAATTCCATATCTTTGGTGAAGATGCAAATTTGCCGGTAATGCGCCGCGTTGTCGAACTCGCTGATCAGCACAAAATTTTCCTGCATGCGCATTCCGATGCGGAAGCGATCGAATTTTTGTTCGCGCAAAATCCAGATGCACGCATCCTATGGGCACATTCTGGTTTTGATGCGCCGGAAAAAGTCGGACGCATGTTAGCAAAATACCCAAACCTCACCGCTGACCTGGCGTTTAGGAGTGATCAAGCAAATAACGGACAAGTCGATGTGGAATGGCGACAATTATTTCTCGAATTTCCGGAGCGAATTATGCTTGGCACGGATACATACACGCCGGAACGCTGGTATTTTGTAGAAGATAACGCCAACTGGACGCGCGAATGGTTGAAAGACCTTCCGCCTGAAGTCGCTGTCAAAATTGCTCGGGAAAACGCTATCGCCTTGTCAAATTGGGCTTTAAAGAAATGAAACCCTTATTGCGCTTAGCCTGTATTACCGCGTCGTTGCTAGCGATAATGCCAATAGCCGCATTTGCCTGCCCGGCCCAGCCAGATCCGCCGTTCAAACAAATCGGCACGCAATCTTATGATGTTGCCTTGACGACAATTCCGGAAGAGATTGTCGTCGGCAAACCTTTTTCTGTTGATCTGTGGATTTGCGATAAGACAGGTTCTGCTTTTGAAGGCGAAATAATAGCGGGCGCCACGATGCCCCTGCACAAGCACGGAATGAACTATAAACCTAGTATAAGTTCTCTCGGAGATGGGAGATATCGTTTAGAAGGTTTCGTTTTCCATATGCAAGGCCAATGGCAATTCCTTTTCGATCTGAGAGAGGGCGGGCAATCAGAAACTGTTTCTCTGGATCACGTCCTAAAATAATGCGACGAGCTTCTCAGCATGCTGTCGTTCTTTTCGCATGGATTAGTATGTTGGGATCGGCCGCCGCCTCTGAACCTGTACCCACTTATGACGATGCGGAAATCTCGCGTATTCTAAGCCACGGTCCATGGCCCCCTGCCGCGCCCGCGGATCCATCTAACAAATTCTCAGGCGATGAAAATGCGATCAAGCTGGGTTACCAGTTATTTCATGATCAACGCTTGTCTCGAGGTAATGTTCTGGCTTGTGCCAGTTGTCATCAGCCTGACCGGTTATTTATGGACGGGGTGCCGCTTAACAGGGGCCATCAGCTTTTGGACCGACATACCCCAAGCTTGGCAAACCTGAGATGGGCAAATTGGTTCAGCTGGGACGGCGCCAATGATAATCTCTGGGCCCAGAGTATTCGCCCCATATTGACGCCTGCGGAAATGGACAGCTCCGCGGAGCACCTCAAAAAAGTGATAGTGAAAGACCCGGTACTTTCGTGCGGGTTCGCGAAAACCTTTAATACCGCCGCCATGAAAACCGATTCAGAAAAACTTTTAGTTCTGACGGGCAAGGCATTGGCCGCGTATCAGGAGACGCTAATTACAGAGCCGAGTTCATTCGATCATTTCGTTACGGCCTTACAGCAAAATGATCGCAAAGGAATGGCTGCATATCCGTTGGCTGCACAGCGCGGATTAAAAATATTCATCGGCGAAGGCCGATGTAATCTCTGTCACTTCGGTCCGCTCTTCACAAATGGCGAATTTGCAGATATCGGTATTCCTCATTTTATCGGCAAGGGAAAAGTAGATAAAGGACGGTTTGGTGGCATCGTAAAGCTCAACAATAGTCCCTATAATCTACTTGGTTCCTATTCCGATGGCTCAGAACTGGACGCTATTAGAACGCAACATATTAAGTCACAGTTTCGAAATTTTGGAGAGTTTAAAGTACCATCCCTTCGTAATGTCGCGGATACCAGCCCGTATATGCATAACGGAAGTTTAGCAACGTTAGAAGATGTGGTGGATCACTATTCAGAATTAAACGAAGACCGGCTACATTCAGAAGGTGAAAAAATTTTACGGCCTCTGAATTTATCGGTTCTAGAAAAAGAAGATCTTGTGTCGTTTTTACAAACGCTTTCTGCACCCATTATGGTGCGAGATCAGACCTTCTCGAAGATTAAGGATTGTTAGAAATAAAGATGATACTGAGGCAGGATCAGTATCAATTTTATTTACCCAAATTCGTTACCAGTAGTATCGAACCAAGAAAGCCCTTCATGTGCTTCCTCGGGGCATTCCATTGCAAATTCCAATTCCGGTTTATTTGCACCATGGTTATTACTTCCCTTGTCGTCCTGGGGAGCAACAAAATCATCTTCCGATATATTTTGCATTTTCTTAACTCCTTGTTTTTACGAGAACTTTTTCTTATAGTCACGAAAACGTTCCCATACGTTACTATGTGTGATCAAGAAATCAATTTACAAGGCCAATTTCGTAATTATTGTACCATTTCCGGCGGCTTCGCACGTAGGGTATATCGGGTTTCATAGAGGTCTGTCGCAATAATTTCGCCACCCTCCATACTCGGTTATTTCTTTTTGATCTGCACAGAGGGCCGCTTCGCCCAAAACGCCAAGAACCAGACGACCATCGACTAGTTTTACTTTGCCAATACAAAGACCAGGCGGTTCTTGCATTAATATATGGCTAATCCCGTTCACGGGAACTTCCCAGATCTCCAGTGCTATTTCCCGACCTTCCGTCTCGACGCGCTGCATAGCGGGATGGACGTCATTGATTGTCCATAGCCTGTATTCCGGTGCCGTCATGGTTTCTTCGACAAATTCAGCAGCAGCATCCAAAAGATTTTGATTGAGCTCCAGCCCCCTCATCAGCGTGCCGTTTACTGCTAACAAAATGGTATCCATAAAATTTCCTTCGTTACAAAACCGTCCGGTCATTGTAATCACGGAATTCAAAATCAACCATTGTTTAGTACTAGATAAGTTGTTTTGTGCTAATTTGCTATATGGCTGAACCCTATTATTCTGCTCTTCAACATCTGGCTGAAACGAACAAGTTGCTAACTAGCCGTTCGCAAGATTTGTCTTGTAAACATTTCTTTAGTGGTGCCGCAGCCTATATTGACAAGCACATTTTCCTGTCAATATCGCCAGTCGGGCTGGCCTTGAAGCTATCTGATGAAGATTGTACCGCACTCTTCGAATTGGGCGGAACCCAGCTCCGGTATTTTCCAAAAGCACCTGTCAAAAAAGGGTACGTCGTCTTGACTGAAAACATCGTCGAAGATGAGGAAGACTTAAATAGCTGGATAATGAGGAGCATTGCCTTCATTGAGGCCGGCTAATTTCCCTGCCGACTAACGTCGCAGCTCTACCATCAATTCTGGATATTTGGAGACCAGTCGAAGCAGATTATTCATCGGCTGTGAGATGGTTACTTTTCCGGTTTCATATTTTTGAAAAGCGTTGGGACCGCCGCCAAAAATCTGCCCGGCCCGGCGTTGCGACAGTTTCAAATTGACGCGTATTTCCTTGATATGATCGGGCGCCATGACGCCAAGGTAACTGGCCTTTAATTCGGCTTTGATTTTTGCGACCAAAACCCATGAGGATTCTTCAATCATTCCTTCACCGCAGTCCGAACTACTACAAAATAAACCCGGCAAATCGACAATCGTTTCCAGGTCTTTATATTCAATAGTATAACTACGCATTTGCGATTCAACTTCACTACCGCAGAGAAGGCATCCCATTTTTTTTCCTTACTAAATCAGAACAATAGAAGCAAAACTAAATTTGATAGGCAACAACCGTCGAAATGATTGCTGTTCAGCCTTTTTGAAAGAGAACTGTGGCACCATTATGGCGCCATGACACAAACTCATAAAAAAATTCGATTGGGGCCAATTAAAGCTGAATTTCTTATTTTCTGATTGCTTCTTGAACTACTTTACTAACCTATTCTCAATTGAGGTAATTTACTGGGAGTATGATTGTGGGACGGCTAATTGATGGAGAGTGGGTTGCCACGGGTGTAGATCCGCGAAAATCCAGTGGGAAATTTAACCGTACAGAAACCAAATTTCGAAATTGGATTCAAGCCGATTATTCTTCTGAATTTCCCGGAATGAAAAATCGATATCACCTATTTGTTTCCCACGCCTGCCCCTGGGCCCACCGAACAATGATTTTCCGCAAGCTATTGGGCCTTGAGGACTTCATATCAGTTACATATGTGGAACCGATGATGCTTGAAAATGGATGGCAAATTCGCGGGAATAGCCCCGTCGAGGAGGCTAAATTCATGTATCATGTGTATCTGGCTGCGGATCCTCAATACTCGGGGCAAGCAAGTGTTCCCGTTCTTTGGGACAAACAGAAAGCGACCATTGTTTCAAATGAGTCCTCTGAAATTATTCGAATGCTCAATGACGGTTTCAAAGATATAGCCACCACCTATTGCGATTTTTATCCTGAGGCACATCGTGACGAAATTGATGCCATTAATGATCGGATTTATCACACATTGAATAATGGGGTATATAAATGTGGTTTTGCCCGCCAGCCGGAACCTTACGGCGAAAGCTTCGATTTACTTTTCGGCACGTTGGACTGGCTGGAAGAAAAATTATCCCATCAGCGCTATCTGTTACCGTCCGGCATCTGTGAAGCAGATTGGCGGCTCTTTACAACTCTCGTCAGATTTGACGCTGTCTATCATGGACATTTTAAATGCAATCTACGCCGATTGATCGATTACCCAAACCTGTCGAACTATTTGCGCGACCTGTACCAAATTCCGGGGATCGCTGACACTGTCGAAATTGAGGAGATCAAGACGCATTATTATGGCAGCCATGACTACGTCAATCCGTCCCGTATCGTGCCAAAAGGGCCGCTACTTGACTTTATGGCGCCTCACAACCGTTCTCGGATCCTATAGCAGGGCATAGTCCGATTTGTCACGAAACAGTGACAGGCTGTGACCCCTATTTTCATTGACCCGCCTCACGCTCGATGAAAATATTTTCTACACATCACGTCAACAACAAGTGAGGAGCGCAAAATGGCAAGTCCGGCAGAAAACACGGATGCTCATCGGCATCGAGATGGCGCTGCGTTGCTAATATTGCGGCTGGGATTGTCCTGGTTTTTGTTTGTCTGGGCGGTCAATAAAATTATTGAGCCCGGACAGTATGTTAGAATCTGGGGGTATTTTCACGGAATTGATATCGGCGCAAACCTTCCTTATTTTATGGGGAGTGCGCAAATTTTGATCTGCGTGCTGGCAGCACTCGGCCTCTGGCGTTTCTGGTCCTATGGCCTGTTGTTCATCATGCATCTCGTGACCGTTATCGTAATTTTCCAAAGCCTGATCGCACCCTTCGTCATAGAAGATAATTTTCCCGTCAATCGGAATGCTTCAATCGCATTGGCCGCCCTCGCCGGCTTCGCGGCCTTGTGGCTTTTACGTCATCGGGATCATTGGTCGCTTGATGAATGGCTCGCTAAAAGACGCTCTTCGTCGGGCAATTGATATTCGGAAATAAAAATGATTTCAGGAACTCTCTTTGTTTCTCGTTAAACGGGTATATTATATATAAATGTTTCACGTGAAACATGTGCCCAGCTGGCGGATCATTGTGACGGGAGGTCGTGTGGACCGTTCTGAGATAGAAAAAATCGTGCGATTCAGCCCGGGCGAAATTCGCATTTTGGGCCTGAATGGTATCAATATCGGAATAGCATCACGATAAATAATTACATTTATTGAGAAAATTGGAGCGGGCGATGAGATTCGAACTCACGACCCTAACCTTGGCAAGGTTATGCTCTACCCCTGAGCTACGCCCGCTCGAGCGTGCAACATATGTTGCGAGGCGGGATAATACGTAAATGGTTCCTGAATGCAAGCGCGTTTTACAAAAAACATGCTATTTCCAATTTCTTTATTTGCTTAACGGCAATTGCCCGCTATTTTCCGTCCCTTTCCAAGTATGAAAGAGAATGCGATGCCGGCGACTTCTGAGGATATATTTGCAAGATTAAACCAACTGGGAATCAAATTTGAAACCCATCAGCATAATCCGGTTTTTACAGTCGAAGAAGCGCAAGCCGTAAATCGGGACTTATCAGGTGGCCACAGCAAAAACCTTTTCCTAAAAGACAAAAACGGGGATTTGTATCTTTTAGTGTGCCTGGAGAACACTGCGGTAAATCTCAAGTCTTTCCGTAAGCTGGTCGGCGCCAAAAACCTGAGTTTCGGAAAACCAGAACTTTTAAAGGAGACCCTCGGAATTGAACCGGGATCTGTGACCCCCTTCTCTTTGATCAACGACCTCGATCAAAAAGTCACTGTCGTGCTGGAAGAGCGGATGATGGAAATGGAAATGTTAAATTTTCATCCGCTTATCAACAGCATGACAACCCAAATATCTTCGCAGGATTTAAGCATGTTTATTTCAGACTGCGGCCATGCCCCCCTGATCGTTAATTTGGACAGTTCAGAATAGACAAAAACACCCTGCGGCTTGATTGACCGAGAAACATGCCTAAATCCTTCCTATGGCGCTCTTAACAAACGCGGCCAGAGATGCTATTGCCTTGTTTGTGATTGTCACCGATCATTCTTCTACTCGTTTGAAAAACACTCTATTTTGGTATATTAATTCTATGGAAACGTTACTCGACGAAAACACTGCTTCCGGTAATAACTGGGTCAAAGACGGCTCGGCACAAACCTTTGCTCAGGATGTTATTGACGCCAGTCAAGAGAAGTTGGTTATTGTAGATTTGTGGGCGCCCTGGTGCGGGCCCTGTAAGCAGCTCGGGCCGATGATCGAGAAGGTTGTCCAGGACGCCAAGGGGGCAGTGGAGTTAGTAAAAATTGACATAGACCAGCACCCTCAAATCGCTCAAAGCTTGCAGGTAAAATCTATTCCCGCAGTTTTCGCCTTTAAAGACGGGCGCCCTGTAGATGGTTTCATGGGCGCTGTCCCTGAAAGTCAGATAAAAGAGTTCGTTGAGAAACATGCCGGACCCATCGGCCCGTCTCCGATTGAAGCCGCTTTTGAATCCGGTACCGCGGCACTTGAAGAAGGCAATACTGAAATTGCCCTGACAGCATTTGTCAAAATTCTCGACTTGGACCCCGATCATATTGAAGCAAAAGCCCAGCTGGCGCGGGTGTATATCCAGCTCGGAGAGATTGACGCTGCAAAGGAATTGATTGCAGCTATCGAACCAAACGATCAGAAATCGGCAGTAGTCTCAGCTGCATTGGCCGCTATTTCATTGGCGGAAAATGCCGTCGACGCTGAAGATATTGCACCGCTTCGCCAGAAAGTTGAGGCAGCGCCAGAGAATCTCGAAGCCCGTTTTGAGCTTGCGCAAGCCCTTTTGGGTGGCGGAGAGAATGAAGCTGGCGGGTTGGAGCTAATGGAAATTATTCGGCGAGATCGCGATTGGAATGAAGCAGCTGGCCGTGTAGAGCTCCTCAAATTGCTAGAAGTTCTGGGGCCAACAGACCCGCTGACAAAGACTTTTCGGCGGCAACTCTCCGCTATTTTATTCTCATGACTGAAACGAGCGCCATGACCGGTTTGGAAGAACTCCCCTCGGTTCTACCAATTTTCCCGCTAACTGGCGCGCTTTTACTCACAACGGGTCAACTTCCGTTGAATATTTTCGAACCGCGTTACTTGGCGATGGTCAATGACGCGATGGAAACCCACCGTTTGGTCGGTATGATACAACCCCGAGACCCTGAATCTTCTCTTCTGGAACCAGAAATTTATGCTATCGGCTGCGCCGGAAAGATCTGTGAATATGCGGAACTTCCAAATGGCATGCTGCGCATTACACTAGAAGGCGTTTGCCGGTTTCGAGTTTTGGAAGAATTGGATGTCAGCACACCGTATCGACAAGTTCATGCAGATTTTGCGACATATAGACGAGACCGGACCGAAGTGCACAGCCAACAAATTGACCGCGATGCGCTGCATGAAGCCTTACATCATTTTTTAGAGTTCGAGAATGATGCAAAAGACTGGCAAGCCCTTGATCATCTTGAAGATGACAGCCTGATTAACACGCTGTCGATGATTTGCCCCTTTTCACCAGCTGAAAAACAAGCTCTTCTGGAAGCTGAAGACATTTCCTCCCGGTCCAAGCTGTTAATCAGTCTTCTGCAAATGATGTTGCAGCATGACCAAATGCACAACACAGTGCAATAATTCGAATTCCTGAAAGAGAAAGCCGCATGGCAGACAAAGATATACCCACCGTCGATCC
Organism: Sneathiella sp.; assembly: GCF_036960985.1. Lineage (NCBI taxonomy): Bacteria > Pseudomonadati > Pseudomonadota > Alphaproteobacteria > Sneathiellales > Sneathiellaceae > Sneathiella > Sneathiella sp. The sequence continues at coordinate 106,535 of NZ_JBALWD010000002.1, forward strand.
CAAACTTTTGGAAATTCTGGTGTGTCCGCTAACGAAACAAACCCTTTCATACGATCGGCAGACAAATGAACTGGTCAGCGAAAAAGCCGGCCTCGCCTATCCGATCCGTAATGGGATTCCGATTATGCTGGTAGAAGAAGCCCGTCAGCTTGACGGAGAAAACAGTTGATGACGGGCGACGTATATGACGATGCCGGTCGGCCGAAGCCAATTGAAATCAAGCTGAAAAAAGAAGAAAAGCAGTTACTGGTCTCTTTCGCCGATGGCCATGCCTTTCAGTTTCCCGCCGAGTTGTTGCGGGTTGAAAGTCCGTCAGCTGAAGTACAAGGCCACAGCCCAACCCAAAAGCAGATTGTCTCGGGGCGTCGCCATGTCGGGATAATGGGGCTGGAACCCGTCGGAAATTACGCCATTCGTATCAAGTTTGACGATCTTCATGATACCGGGCTTTTTTCCTGGTCCTATCTTTATGAAATGGGATTACAGCAGGAAACGGTTTGGGAAGCTTATCTTGAAAACCTTTCCAGCAATGGCTTGAGCCGCGATCCGTAACGACCCTACAAAGGTTTTCCCTGCAACATTCTGGGCAACTTTCCAACAGTACCGCGGGCATGTTCCATAAAAAAGCCTTTGAGTTTGGGCATTTTATTCACTGCAGCCAGCCCAATGTCCCGGGAAAGTCGGACAACCGGTATGTCGGATCCAAATAATTTATTCAGGCCGTCTGTTATTGCCAACAAAGCAATACTGTCAAAGCGGCGCCAACGTTGATAATCCTCAAGGACTGTCGACCCACCGATATCGAGACCCAGGCGAGAGGCATCAATAACCACTTGTGCCAGCGCGGCGACATCTCGCAATCCAAGATTAAGTCCCTGACCAGCAATTGGATGCATGCCGTGCGCGGCGTCTCCGATCAGAGCTAGCCGTTCAGCTGTATATTGCTCCGACTGATGTAGTGCGAGCGGATAACTCCACCGCGGGCCGACAACTTCCAATGCGCCTAAATAGTCACCAAACCGCGCCGCCATTTCTGCTTGAAATTCGTCATCAGGCAACGCCATGATTTGCTTGGCCCGCACCGTTTCCTCCGTCCATACCAGAGACGATCGATTACCCGTCATTGGTAGAATGGCGAAAGGGCCTGGATTAAGAAATCTTTCCTGAGCAACGCCTTGATGAGGCAATTCATGGGCAACAGTACATACGATGCCAGATTGGTTGTAGGACCAGCCCACCGTCTTGATGCCCGCAAGCTCGCGCAATGGCGACATTCGCCCATCGGCGGCGACGACCAGCCGGGCGGAAATAGTCTCTCCGGACGCCAATGACGCCGTGGCGCCAGATGAGTGTCGGTCGATAGAAAGATACTCTGCCGGCGCCAATATTCTCAAATTCTCTAGTTCTGCAGCCCGCCGCGACATGGCCACCCTCAAATACCGGTTTTCCACCATATGACCGAAGGGCTCGTCACCAAGCTGTTGATGATCGTAATGCAGAAAACACTTTGACGGACCATCGGTTATCCGAATATCCAGCATCGGCTGTTTTTCTTCAATATGATCCCAGATTCCGGCGGATCGAAACAAATTGCGCGATGCATGAGCGATCGCGGAAACGCGCCCGTCGAAATCCGGTGACAAAAGCGTCTCCGGCACCAGCCGTTCCAACACGACGACATCAAGACCGGCCGCCGCTAAAGATATGGCCAGAGGCAGACCATTCAAGCCACCACCCACAACCAAAACATCTGCGCTAATCTCTTTTTGTTTCCCGGTATTACTCATGACAGTATTTAATTTCCGATCATATTGTGTCTCTTTGTATATAGGGGTAGTCTCCTCAAATGACAAAATCTTGGCACGAAATGACAGCCCTGGAACTCGGGCATCTTATAGGGGAATGCGCAATCGATCCAATTGATCTTGCGCAATATTTTTACGATCGCATCGAGAAAGCCGATCCCGAGAAGCGCATTTATGTGCGCTTGACGAAGGAGCGTGCTTTTGCCGAAGCAACAGCCGCTTCTGAACGTGCTAAAAACGGCACGCGCCGGGGACCGTTGGATGGGGTTTCTATATCCTGGAAAGATCTGTTTGATACGGCAGGTGTCGCGACAGAGGCAGGGGCCCCGTTATTGGAAGGCAGGACACCAACTGAGGATGCAGAATGCCTGAAACGGGCAACAAGAGCCGGGCTTGTTTGCCTGGGCAAAACCAATATGCCGGATATCGCGTTCTCTGGCATTGGCGTGAATGCCTGGACGGGGACCGGACCAAATCCACATGACAAAACCGTTGATCGTGTTCCAGGCGGATCCTCCGCAGGCGCCGCTCTTTCCGTCGCGCAAGGCCTCGCCGCCGCGGGTATTGGTTCTGACACGGCAGGGTCCGTCCGGATTCCTGCATCCTGGTGCGGTATTACCGGCCTTAAAGTCACTCATGATGTCATTTCACTGGAAGGTGTTGTCCCGCTTTGTTATTCGCAGGACACCATTGGACCGCTCACAAAGGATGTCGCCGACGCAAATGCATTATATGCCGTTCTTTCCGGTGAGCCCGCTGCCGACTTGAAGGGTGTGTCTTTGCAAGGTGTTCGTATTTTACGGGCAACATCGCAATTTGATGCTTTGACAGACCCAACAATCATGGCCAAATTCAAAGAAGGCCTTGCTTTACTCGAAGCCGCCGGCGCAGAAGTAACCGAAGGGCCGGTACAGGCATTCGACGACGTCATAGCTCTGTCGACGAAGCATGGAAGCCCCGCAGCCATTGAAGCCTGCATGATGTATGGCGAGCGACTTCACGCAAATCCGGAGGGAATGTACGCACCGATTACGCAGCGCATTCTCGCGGCCGAGGAATACTCCGCAGTCGGCGTAACAGCGCTGTTTGACGGAATGAAGCGACTCGAAAAAGAATATCTTAAGCAGACGGCAGGATATGATCTTGTCGTCGGTCCAACGCAACCACAACACCCCCCGGAAATTGCGCCGCTTCTTAACAATGTGGAAGCGTATCTTGCGGCAACGATCATGTCTATTAGCCTCACAAGGCTTGGAAATCTCCTTAAGCTTTGTGCGACAACCCTGCCCTGCGGTAAGCTGGATGGACTCCCCGTTGGCATGATGCTGATGGCCCCCGCACATCAGGAAGGCAAGCTTTTACGCCTCAGTGCGGCCGCGGAGAAGGCCCTTCAACCCATAAATGCTTAAATATTAGTCATCATAAGATAAGTGATTATTAATTAAGCATATTTACGGGCGTTTTCGCGCCTCTCAATCTCACCATTTCTCCAACCTATTGATATTTAACACTTAAATAGCCACGCATTTTGTTGGCACAGCTCTTGTATTCATATCTCTGAAATCTAGGGCGATCGTCCTTTGATCACAACAAGCCGCAGAGGTTAAAAATCATGAAGCTGGTTATGGCTGTAATTAAACCCTTCAAGCTGGATGAGGTGCGCGATGCCCTCACGTCCATTGGTGTTGAGGGGCTGACCGCATCCGAAGTTAAAGGATATGGTCGCCAAAAAGGACATACCGAAATTTATAGAGGCGCCGAATATGCGGTCTCCTTTCTTCCAAAAATCAAACTCGAAGTGGCTGTAAAATCCGAACTGGTTGAACAAACGGTCGAGGCCATCGCCAGCGCCGCAAAAACCGGTCAGATCGGCGACGGGAAAATCTTTGTCTACGACTTAAATAATGTCGTCCGCATTCGCACGGGCGAAGCTGACGCTGACGCGCTCTAGGAGAATTTTCATGCGTAATATACGAACTTTAAAAACCGCGATCGTCGCCTTTGCCGCTTTCATGGCGCTGGGCGCAGCACCTGCCCTTGCAGCTGTTGATCCAGAGACGGCATATGTCCTCAATACTTTTTCCTTTCTTGTGAACGGCGCTTTGGTGATGTGGATGGCGGCTGGGTTTGCCATGCTGGAAAGCGGCCTTGTACGGTCCAAGAACACGGCAACCATTTGCCTGAAGAACATTGCACTCTATTCCATCGCCGGACTGACCTTTTACCTTATTGGCTATAATCTGATGTATCTGGATGTAACCGGATATATCGGTAGTTTCAGTCCCTTTTGGGGAGCCGATGATGCGGCTGCCCTAGAAGGAACCTTTGAAGAAGGTGGCTATTCAGCATCATCTGACTGGTTCTTCCAGATGGTTTTTGTGGCCACAGCGGCCTCCATCGTCTCAGGCGCCCTCGCCGAGCGGGTCAAGCTCTGGTCTTTCCTTGCTTTCGTTGTTCTGCTCACGGCCATTATCTATCCAATTCAGGGTTCCTGGGTATGGGGCGGCGGCTGGCTGGCAGAAATGGGCTTTTCAGATTATGCCGGATCCACACTGGTTCATTCCGTCGGTGGCTGGGCAGCATTGTCGGGCGCGATCATCCTTGGTGCCCGAAAAGGCAAATATGCCGCTGATGGCCGGGTACAGCCTATTCCCGGGGCAAACCTCCCCCTTGCTACTCTCGGAACTTTCGTGCTGTGGCTCGGATGGTTCGGTTTCAATGGCGGATCTGTCCTGGCTCTGGGGTCGGCTGCCAGTGCCATCGAGATGTCGAATGTTTTCGCCAATACAAACATGGCCGCCGCAGGTGGCGTCATCGCTGCCATGATCCTCACGCAAATTCTGTATAAAAAAGTCGACCTGACCATGGCTCTCAACGGTGCCATCGCCGGATTGGTTTCCATTACAGCAGAACCTGCTGATCCATCCATGGGCCTGGCGGTCCTGATCGGTGCGGTTGGCGGTATCATCGTTGTGCTGGCTGTTCCCTTTCTTGACAAGCTCAAGATTGACGATGTCGTCGGCGCCATTCCAGCGCATTTATTCGCAGGCATCTGGGGAACACTTGCTGTTGTCATTTCTGATCCTGATGCGACCCTTGTCACCCAGCTTACGGGTGTTGTCGCCATTGGTATTTTTGCCCTTGTCCTCAGCACTGTTTTCTGGCTCATCCTAAAATTCACCATCGGCATCCGCGTTGATGAAGAAGATGAAGTGATGGGTCTTGATAAAGCCGAGCTGGGCCTCGAAGCATATCCGGAGTTTGGTAGAGGATCACAAACCCTGTAACATTTTATTCGATCCGTTGTTTCGCACTAAATTTGTGCAAGCACCCCCTAATGCTCAAAATTTGATCACTTGAATGATTAGATTTTGGGCATTTTTTGGTAATTACAGGTGATTTGGTCTGTAATATCGCTGAAAACTTAGGCAAATCACGTTTGGCATGCTCCTTGATAAGGTACAGGTAATCCGCGCCTCAACGCGGCGACAATTATGAGGGAGAAATAACCAAATGTCCGAAGGTATTACGGGCTCTGATGTCCTGTTTGTTCTAATGGGAGCAATCATGGTTTTTGCCATGCATGCCGGATTTGCCTTTCTGGAAGTCGGCACGGTGCAGCGCAAAAATCAGGTCAATGCATTGGTCAAAATTCTGGTGGATTTTGGCATCTCCACAGTCAGTTATTTCATCATTGGGTATACAGTCGCTTATGGTGTTGATTTCTTTGTCAGCGCTGCCGTGCTTTCCGGCACAGCTGAAGCCGAAGGTTATGCCTTCGCCAGCAATGGATACGACCTCGTAAAATTCTTCTTCTTGTTGACCTTTGCCGCAGCGATTCCGGCCATCATTTCCGGCGGAATTGCCGAACGGGCAAAATTTTGGCCTCAGCTTTTTGCGACAGCAATTCTGACGGCCCTGATCTACCCCTTCTTCGAAGGTATCATCTGGAATGGAAATTTTGGCCTGCAAGATTTGATAGCGGATACTTTCGGGGTTGGTTTCCATGACTTCGCCGGATCAATTGTTGTCCATGCGGTTGGCGGTTGGATTGCTCTTGGGGCTGTATTGCTCCTTGGCGCTCGTCGTGGACGATATCGGAAAGACGGCCGGGTTGTCGGCATTCCCCCCTCAAACATTCCGTTCCTGGCGCTTGGATCCTGGATCCTGTGTATTGGCTGGTTCGGCTTTAACGTCATGAGTGCCCAATCCATCGGCGGTATTTCAGGCTTGGTCGCCATGAACTCCCTGCTCGCCATGGTGGGCGGCATAATCGCCGCTCTTCTAGTCGGAAAAAACGATCCAGGCTTTGTCCATAACGGCGCGCTGGCGGGGCTTGTCGCTGTTTGCGCCGGGTCCGACATCATGCATCCAATCGGCGCCCTTGCCACTGGCGGCATTGCCGGCACTCTTTTCGTGTTTGCCTTCACTTTATGCCAAAACAAGCTGAAAATTGATGATGTTCTGGGCGTTTGGCCGCTGCACGGTATTTGCGGTCTTTGGGGCGGGATCGCCGCCGGTATTTTCGGCTTGGAAGCCCTCGGCGGCCTGGGCGGAGTAAGTTTCATGGCGCAGCTTGTTGTTAGTCTGATTGGCTGTGCCTACGCTCTCGCTGCCGGATTTGTTGTCTACGGCCTGTTAAAAGCCAGCATGGGCATTCGCCTCACCGACGAGGAAGAATTTATTGGCGCAGACCTCAGCATCCACAAAATTGGGGCGTATCCAGAAGAGGATCTTCGTTAATCAGTCCGATTTCCGGCGATCATAGTGGTATAAAAACACAGGCTGCCTTTTTATGACCTTCGGCGCGGCGAAGCCGCTTGTGCCGAAGGGACTAATTATCTAAGTTCGAGCACGTTTTGTTCTCACTAAAAATGGTTTGCACGTGCTTGATGTTAAATTCTGACTTATCTCAGTTAAGAGGATCTCCCTTTGATGCGTTAAGGGCGCTTTTGGGGCCTTTATCGGCGGCACCCAATCTGGAGCCGCAAACCCTGACCATTGGCGAGCCGCAGCACACGCCCCCTCAGATAATGATTGATGCTTTGCGGGCCAACGAACATCTCTATGGTAAGTACCCGCCGGTAAATGGCACACCCGAACAGCGCATCGCCATCACCAATTGGCTGGATCGCCGATATCATTTGCCAGAGGGAATGGTTGACGCGGATAAGCATATTGCGCCGGTAAACGGGACCAAAGAGGCGCTTTACATGATCGCGCAAGTGATCACGGAACGGGCCGGGCATAATCAGGCGAAACCGGCTATTTTGCTGCCGACCCCCTATTATCACGTCTATCACGCCGCAGCTGTTATGGCCGGCGCGGATGCTGTCTTCATGCCCGCGACGAAACAAACGGAATTTTTCCCGGATCTTGACACTCTGGACCCTGACCTGTTGGACCGGACGACAGCGTTTTATCTCTGTAGTCCGGCCAATCCGCAAGGCACCTGCGCCAGCAAAGAGTATCTGCGCGAGGCCCTGCGTCTGGCCAGACAGCATGATTTCATGCTGGTTATGGATGAATGCTATACGGAAATATATGACCGGGAACCGCCCGCCGGCATTCTTGAAATCTGCAAGGAAGAAGACGGCAGCCTCGATCATGTTCTTTCTTTTCATTCCCTGTCCAAACGCTCCAGCGCAGCGGGCTTGCGGTCTGGGTTTTGTGTGGGCCCGGAAGATATCATCAAGACGTTCCTGAATTTGCGCAATTTTGCCGGTGCCGCGTCTCCGTTGCCCGTCTGTGCGGCAGCAACCGCTTTATGGAATGACGATGCACATGTCGAAGAAAACCGCGCTTTGTACCGGCAAAAATTTGATATTGCGGAAAGACACCTTGCCGGGAAATTTGATTTTTATCGGCCGCAAGCCGGGTTTTTCCTTTGGCTTAATGTCGGCAATGGTGTAGAGGCCACGAAACGCCTTTGGACAGCGGCCGCCTTGCGGGTCCTGCCCGGCTCCTTTTTAAGTGTCACCGATGAACAGGGTGTCAATCCTGGCGACGACTATATCCGCGTTGCCCTGGTCGGCAGTGCCGACGCCACGGAAGAGGCTTTATCTAGACTCGTCAATAGCTTATAGAATACAGGTATGATGGCTAAAAGTAGAAGTTCAAAATCTATCTCTCTCTTACCAACAGGTAGTGTGGATTTTATCCACCGGCGGGTTATTGAACTTGCCGGGTTGGCCTTGTTGGTTCTGGCGCTTATCTGCGTCCTGTCCCTTGTCACTTATTCACCGGCCGATCCGAATTTCAATCACGCCACCGACGGGGAGACCAGCAATCTGCTTGGCTCTGCCGGCGCCCATCTTGCGGACTTGCTGTTGCAAACCATCGGTTTTGGCTCGATTGCCCTCATTTTAGGCCTGCTCGCCTGGGCGTGGCGCGTTATGTCACATCGCGGATTGCCGTGGGGATGGATCCATCTGGCTGTCTTCCCGTTCGGCATCTGTTTTACCTCAGCCATGCTGGCGGCGTTGCCGGTGGCTGACGGCTGGCCGCTTAATTCCGGTTATGGGGGCATTGTCGGCGAGGTTATCTTCAATTCAATCATTGTCCTCGGTCAGAAAATAAGTGTGTCCGTGCACCCCGCCATTCTGGGTCCGATCCTGTTCGTCATTGCCGCGGGGACACTCCTTGTCTCGTTCGGCATGTCACAACAGGAGTGGCGCGTTATCGGCGGTGGTTTCAAAACTATTTTGCAGACCCTTCTTCTGGCGCCCGGATATCTGCGCGGCTTCAAGAAAAAATCCGCCGATGAAGACGAGCACGGCTATGATGAGATTGATGCCGCGGCTCCGGCGCCGAAAAAGAAGCTGCGGGAGAAGAAGGCCAAGAAACCGGTTTTTCGTAAATCTGCAGAACCACAAATTGAGCAACGCAGCAGTGCAAACGCAGTCGGCAAACGCGTTGCCGCAGAAAAACAACCGGCGCTTGACCTGGGACCTTCCGGGGAATATCAGCTGCCGCCGCTGGATCTGTTGTCGTTGCCCGATGCCAAGTTGGTTTCCAAGCCGATCAGCGAAGAAGCCCTCTCTAAAAATGCCCGATTACTGGAATCCGTGCTCGACGACTACGGGATCAAGGGCGATATCAGCCGGGTTCGACCCGGACCCGTTGTCACCCTGTATGAACTGGAACCGGCTCCGGGTCTGAAAAGTTCTCGGGTGATTGGCCTCGCCGACGATATTGCCCGCTCCATGAGTGCCATCTCAACCCGTATCGCCGTTATTCCGGGCCGCAATGCCATTGGTATTGAGCTGCCAAACCAGCGGCGGGAAACCGTTTTCTTGCGCGAGCTTCTCTCGGCAGCTGCCTATGAAACCACCAGCTCCAAGCTGACACTGGCTCTGGGCAAGGATATTGGCGGCGATCTGGTGATCGCTGATCTTGCCCGGATGCCGCATTTGCTGATCGCAGGAACCACCGGTTCGGGTAAATCCGTGGCCGTGAACACCATGATCCTCTCGTTATTGTATCGCCTCTCACCCGAGGAATGCCGCTTTATCATGATCGACCCGAAGATGCTGGAACTCTCCGTCTATGACGGCATTCCACATTTGCTGGCACCAGTCGTGACCGAACCCGGTAAAGCCGTTGTCGCCTTGAAATGGGCGGTCAAGGAAATGGAAGATCGCTATCGCAAGATGGCAGAGCTCGGCGTTCGAAATGTTGACGGATATAACCAGCGTATCCGGGACGCCAAGAAAAAGGGTGAGGTTCTCAAACGGACGGTCCAAACCGGATTTGATATCAACACTGGCGAGCCCATTTTTGAAGAACGCGGTCTGGACACCGATCCGCTTCCCATGATTGTCATCATTGTCGATGAAATGGCTGATTTGATGATGGTCGCTGGTAAGGATATCGAGGTTGCGGTGCAACGTCTCGCCCAGATGGCCCGGGCCGCCGGCCTGCATGTGGTCATGGCCACACAACGCCCGTCCGTGGATGTGATCACCGGAACCATTAAAGCCAACTTCCCGACCCGGATCAGTTTCCAGGTTACCTCAAAAATTGACAGTCGGACTGTGTTGGGTGAACAGGGTGCGGAACAGCTTCTGGGTCAGGGTGACATGCTCTACATGCCGGGCGCTGGTCGGGTCCAGCGTGTCCACGGGCCTTTCGTCTCGGATGAAGAAGTTGAACAAGTCGTCACCTTCCTGAAAGGTCAGGGACAGCCAGATTATAAAAACGAGGTGACTGAAGAAGCCCAAGGCGATTTTGATGGCATGTCCGGTATGCCGGGCGGTGGGTCCAGCGGCGATGAGCTTTATGATAAAGCCGTCGAACTTGTCTGCCGCGAACGCAAAGCCTCCACCAGCTTCGTTCAACGTCACTTGCAAATCGGCTATAACAGGGCCGCACGGATCATCGACCAGATGGAAAAAGAAGGTGTTATTGGCAGTGCCAATCATGTGGGTAAACGCGAGGTTTTGGCCCGGGATATTGACGATCGCGAATATTAAGACGGTTTTGTCGGCTGAATCGCCGTATTTGTCTGGCAATCCCTGCATACAGGCCTATATCTAGAACATTATTTTGAAGATCCTGACAGAAAACTGGAAAATGTTATGATGCGGCTACTGTTGAATAAACTGGCTCCTGCTATCGCCGGATTGATGGTTGCTGGAATACCAATTTTCGCCTCGGCCGAGTTAAGCGCCGCAGACAAAATCGAGATTACCCGCGCCGAAACCTACCTTAATGAACTTAAGACCATGCAGGCCGAGTTTCTGCAAATCGATGCTTATGGCGGTGTCACGAAGGGCGATGTCTACATGCGCCGTCCCGGACGCATGCGGTTCGAGTATAGCCCACCTGCCCAAATCCTCGTCGTCGCCGATGGCACCTGGCTGGTTTTTCATGACAAAGAACTGAAAGAAACGACCCGCCTCCCGTTGTTTAGCACGCCGGTCAGTGTGCTGTTGAAAGATGAGATCAAACTCAGCGGGGACGTGACCGTAACCAATGTAGAGAATGACGGAAAAACGTTGCGCATTACGCTCGTCGATACTGATAATCCAGATGAGGGCAGTATTATGCTGGTGTTTGCGGACGAGCCGCTTAAACTCCGCCAATGGCTTGTGACAGATCCGCAGAATAATGTCACAAGTATCAGTATCGGCAATATCCAGAGAAATCTGAAACTTCGGCCGGAACTGTTCACATTCTTTGATAGCGATTACCAATAGGCGCCCCAACTGCCATGCATGACGACGATTTTGACGATGAAGAAGAAGCGCCGGATCTCGACAATTACCCCACATTGGTATCGGTTGTCCGCTTCAATAAACTGCTCCCCTCCATTTCCTGGTTTGAGGAAGTCGGCCAACCGCTGACCGAAGAATCCTTCGTTGTTGCCCGTGATTATATGAATGCATTGGGCTTTCCCGATGCTTTCGTGGGTGAAGTCGAAGACTGGGACGATGCGGCTTATGCCGCGAGTAATCCCGACTGGAACAGTGATTGGTGGGAGGCGGAAGAACAGTTACGCATGGGTCTGACAACCGCCGCGCTGGAACTGATCAGCGAAGAAGACTTGAATGCGGCGCTCACTCAAATTTCGGCGACGGCCTCGCCGGTGATTACCACGGCGGTTGAAGCCATCACGGATGATCACGGAATAGAGGATCAGGAGCTGATCCGTGCTGCTGTCGGGGCCGCACTGCAAACCTGCCACCAGGCAGCCCTTGTTCTTGCTGCCGGAGAAGAGGATACCCATCCTTTTGCCATCAAATATAAACTCTTCGAACAGGGACATTGGCCAATTGCCATTACCGGCAACAGCTTCAATATCTTTTAGAAAAACTCAACATCGGAAACCATCACTATGAGCAATATGCGTCTTGTCACCTGGAACGTGAATTCTGTTAGAGCCCGTCTGGCCCATGTTGAAAATTTCGTTGCGGAAAATAGTCCTGATGTTCTCTGCTTACAGGAAACCAAGGTCACCGATAACGAATTTCCATTGAAAGCTTTTGCGAAAATGGGGTTTGAGCATCATGTTATTGCCGGCCAGAAAAGCTACAATGGCGTCGCGATTTTCTCACGCCGCCCATTTTCCGTCTGTGAGGGACCACAATGGTGCGGCAAGGATGACAAGCGTCATTTAGCCATAGAGCTGGACAACGGCATTGAAGTAAACAATTTCTATGTCCCTGCCGGCGGCGATGTGCCGGATGTCACGGTTAACGACAAATTCGCCCATAAACTGAATTTCATGACGGAAATGACCGATTGGTTTACAAAGCGCCAGGCAAAGAACAACAAGCTCGTCCTGGTCGGTGACTTGAACGTGGCGCCCTGTGAAAGCGATGTTTGGAGCCACAAGCAATTACTGAAAGTCGTCAGCCATACACCCATCGAAGTTGAACATATGGATCGCATCATGAAGTCCCACGATTGGATTGATGCCATGCGTCACTTCGTGCCCGAACCAGCGCCTCTGTATTCCTGGTGGAGTTATCGTGCCCGGGATTGGAAAGCGGCAAATAAAGGCCGCCGCCTAGACCATGTCTGGGTGACACCGCTCCTAAAACCCCATTTGAAAGCCATGGATATCATGCTCGAGCCCCGTGGCTGGGAAAAGCCGTCAGACCATGCGCCGGTCGTTGTTGATTTCGATTTGACAGGGCTTAAATAGATTGAATCGTTATCAGGGGGCACCATAATGGTGCTGTTGACAGCTTGATTTGCGACGGCAGACGTTCGTGCTAAGAAGTAATTTGATCCGGATCACATAAAATCTATCGCTAAAAAGGGGTGGCCGTTACCCATGTTTGCACAATCGCCCCTCATCAGGTCTGGCAATGAAGAAGTAGGATTACAGCATCGTCTGTTGATTTTATCCACCTTCATGATGACCGGGGCGGCAGTTTTCTGGTCGGCTCTGTATGGGTATTTTGGCGAGTTTGCCGCTGCCGCCATCCCGGGAACCTATGTGGTTCTGTCCCTCGCCTTTCTCTTGGCCCTGAAGCATCGTCATGGCTTTGCCTTGCTCCGGACCAGCCAATTGGCGGCGTCGCTGCTGCTGCCGTTTTTCCTGATGTGGGAGTTGGGTGGCTTCGTGAATTCGTCTGCGGTGGTTGTCTGGTCATTTACCAGCCCCATCGGTGCCTTGATGTTCGCCGGTCGCCGGCAAGCCGCCCTGTGGTTCGTGGCTTTTATCCTGCTTATCCTTATCGGTAGCGCCATCGAGTATCCGGCCGTCACTCTAGATAACCTGCTGCCCGCCGGTGTTATCGTAGCACTTTTCGCCATGAACCTCAGCGGCGTGTCCATCGTCGCCTTCGTCATGATGAGCTATTTCGTTAAACAGAAGAATACCGCTCTGGATTTGCTCGCACTGGAGCGCCAACGATCCGAACAGTTGATTGAAAACATGTTACCGAACTCGATCAGTGAGCGGCTCAAGAACGAACAACGCCCGATTGCTGATCAGTTGGACGACGTCACCATTATTTTTGCCGATATTGTTGGTTTCACCGGATATGCCATGGACCATGATCCCGATGAAATCGTGCAATTGCTGGATCAGATTTTTTCCGATTTCGACAGGATCTCCGACGACCAGGGATTGGAAAAGATCAAGACCATCGGCGATGCCTATATGGCCTGCAGCGGATTACAAGGGACAGCTGACGCCAATGCCAAAGGCGCCGCCCAATTTGCCCTTACCGCCATGAAGGATCTTAAGAAAATTGTCGCTGACAAACGGCTCGATCTCGATCTGCGTATCGGTATTCATACGGGAACCGTGGTTGCGGGTGTTATTGGGGAGCGGAAATATTCCTATGATATCTGGGGGGATGCGGTGAATATCGCCGCCCGCCTGCAGCAAACTGCCTTACCCGGGGAAATCCTCATGTCCGGTGCCACAGTGGAATTGATTTCAAGCCATTTTAACACCGAACCGCAAGGAACAACGACCTTGAAAGGCCATACACCGGTCGACACTTTTGTGCTGACCGGGTCCATATCGTAAGACGAGCAAGAGAATTGTTGCGCCCTTCCGTTGCTTCCGGCACACTCGGCGCATAATAAAAATAACAAGGAGACCCCATCATGAGCACAGAATCCACCAAAACCGGATCAGGACGTGTCGGCGGCAAAATTGCCGTAATTTCCGGCGGAGCGTCCGGCATCGGCCTGGCAACTGCCGAGAGACTGGCCCGTGAAGGCGCAAAAGTCGCCATCACCGACGTGGATGTTGCCAATGGTGAAGCCTTGGCGGATCGCTTGACGGCTGAGGGCCATGATGTGTTTTTTATGAAACTGGATGTGGTGGATCCGGCGTCCTGGGCTGCTGTGGTCGACACCGTGGTTGAGCGCTGGGGTGGACTCGACATTCTGCTCAATTCCGCCGGGATTGGCCGGGTCTATCCGCTGCTGGAAATGACCCTGGAAGAATGGCGGCATACCAACGCGATCAATCTCGATGGTACTTTTTTGGGAACGCAAGCCGCCGCACGGGCCATGTCCGTGTCGGGTGGTGGATCCATTATCAATATTTCATCGGTTGCGGGCCTGGTCGGGTTACCGACGGCCTCTGCTTATTCCGCCAGTAAAGGCGGCGTCAAACTCTTCACCAAAGCCGCGGCCTTGGAATGCGCGAATATGAAATTGAATATCCGGATTAATTCCGTACATCCGGGCTATATTGAAACGCCCATGGTCATGCGCCGGTTCAAGGATGTCGAAGCAGAGGCGGCGGACGTCCAGGCACTGAAAGATCAGCACCCCATCGGACGACTTGGCCAGCGCGACGAAGTTGCCAGCATGATCCTGTATCTGGCGTCAGATGAATCCGCTTTTGTCACCGGTGCAGAGTTCGTCATTGATGGTGGATATTCGGCACAATGAGACTGTAGAAAAACTACTGGCTCGTTTTTGGCTATTTTTGCCGGTAAATGTGATATCGACCCGCGGCCACGCCCTCGGGTAACGGCAATTGTTCCCAGCTCGACACTTCAAAGGGCTGGTCACTGACAATAATGGCATCGGGTGCAAGCAGCCCTGGTAAACTGGCGCCCAGAGTTTGTGCCAAGGCCACACTTAAAGCCTTGTCGCCAGATCCGATATCGCAATGGGCCATTACGGCTGGTGCGGACATGCGCGCACGGGCGGCCGGTACGGTTTCGCGAAAATCGCCAATGATCATATGCTCCTCATCCGGAATGCACTCAGGATGGGCTTTCACATGCCGGTCAAACACATAAATATCCCGATCCGGCAGGGACGCACGCAAATGATCAAACGTCCGACCATTACCCAATCCCAACTCCAGAACACTGCCCGGCCGCCCGGTAATCTGGGCTATTGCGGCGTTGAGGCAATCGCGTTGCGCGCTCACCCGGCGGATAAAACTGTCTAATCTGCTCATATCAACCTCCTTCGTTACAGTCCCATTCGGCGATCACGTCCGCATCGGTTTCCGATCCCGCCAATCTTTGTTTTTCACCTGCAAACGCTGCCGATGGCGCGAGCCGGGACAGCGCCCAAATAGCGGCCACCCGGATAATCGCAGAGGGATCCTCAAGCAAGGGCCTCACCTTCGCCACATAAACGGGATCACCACTATTTCCAATGGCAATCAACACATTCCGGATAAACCGATTGCGGCCCAAACGTTTGACCGGCGTTCCGGCAAAAAGCGCCCGAAAGGCCGGATCATCCAGCGCCACCAGTTCGTGGAGCCGTGGCGCCACCAGCTCGGGTCGCGGCCGCAGAACCATTTCCGCCGCTTGTTCCGCATATTTATTCCAGGGACACACCGCCAGACAATCATCACAGCCATAAATCCGGTTGCCGATCAATGGCCGCATTTCACGAGGGATATGGCGGCGGGTCTCGATCGTCAGATAGGAAATGCACCGCGTGGCATCCAGCTGATAGGGCGCCGGAAAAGCCTTGGTCGGGCAAATATCAAGGCAGGCCGTACAGGAACCGCAGGAGCCTTGCGCAGCGAGATCCGGCGCCACCTTCAATGTCATGAAAACACTGCCCAGAAACAACCAGGAGCCAAATTCACGGCTCAGCAGGTTGGTATGCTTACCCTGCCACCCGACGCCCGCAGCTTCGGCCAACGGCTTTTCCATAACCGGGGCCGTATCCACGAACACTTTCACGTCGCCGCCATAAGTCTGGACGATCCACCGGGCGATCCGTTTCAGCTTCTTCTTGACCACATCATGATAGTCCCTGCCCTGGGCATAAACGGATATCAGGCCGCGGTCAGATTGGTCCGCAAAAGCCAGCGGATCCGTCTCCGGACCGTAATTCAGGCCCAGCATCAACACTGTTTGCGCGTCCGGCCACAGCGCCTGCGGATGGCGGCGGCGATCGGCTTTCTCGACAATCCAATCCATGTCACCATGACGGTTTTTATCAATGAATTCAGCTAGATGCTGGCCCGGTAGATCGCCAAAGTCGGCCCCCGTAAATCCCACGGCCTCAAAGCCCTGGGCCAGTGCATATTCGCGAATACACTGTTTATCCTGTGAGGAGAGGGTCGCGTCAGAAATCGAGGTCGGCATAATGTTTAGGCGCCGGCATGCCCGGAAGATTGTCCCCCAGTATTCCGCGGAAGCTTGGCCGCGATTTCGCCCGGGAATACCAGACTTTTGCGGCGGGATGCTGATCCCAGGGCACGTCACCGAGATAATCAACCGACGACAGCTGCGCCGCGGCAGCAATATCCGCCAACCCATATTCCTCACCGGCCAACCAGGATCGGCGCTCCACAAGATAGGTAATATATTCCAGATGATAGTGGATATTATGATGTCCAGCGCGAATGGCCGCCGTATTTGGCGTCCCCGATTTCGTCAATCGCTTCATGACCTTTTCATCGACGAGATTATCGGTCACCTCGCGATAAAACTTATGATCGAACCATGCCACCAGCCGCCGGACTTCGGCACGCTCAATGGGATCTTTTGGCATCAGCGGAACGTCCTCATACGTTTCTTCCAGATATTCGCAGATGGCCTGACAATCAGCGATGACGGCGCCATTTTCATCAACGAGAATGGGCACCTCACCAGCCGGATTTCGGGCCAGCAGGTTGGGACGTCTTTCCCATGGCTTTTCGATCTGAAGTCCAAATTTCAACCCTTTTTCATCAAGGGCTAATCGGACTTTGCGGCAGCCAGGGGATATCCAGAAATGATACAATGTTCGCATGGGGCAGAACATACCTCATGCGAAGGAAATGGAGAATAGGCTGTTTAGAGATAATCGAAAAAAAATAGCACTTTTTCGAAATTAGTTGATGGTGAACTGCCGAAAGTGTTCGCTCTGCTTCAAAAGACGGGCACATTCTCTTTCAACGCGGGAAAACATTTCCGCGGTTCGCAATTTCCCACTGGCATCGAGCTGATTGACATGCTGCGACGCTTTTGCCGGGGCATCATCCCCATACAGCAGGATAAACCGTCTAGCCGCCCATTTAACGCCGTCAACGCTAATGATCGGATCGACATACGTAGAGGTCACCAGATTTGGCTCCACAGTTGGTTGATCCATTAAATTTTGCATGTTTTATTATCCTGTTGTTCGCTTGTTCATTCCCTGTCGACACAAGGACATACAGGAATAGTTGCAAGCATCAGGCCAAGTCGAACGCTCTGAAAAGCCCTTTGAAACTGCCATTCAGACGGTAAGACCGCGGAAGTGTTTCAGGAAAATTTGACTGGGTAAGGCAGGTTTTTCCCATGGATCATCGACGAACAATCCATGGGACAACAGGTTTAGGCTGTTTCGCGCATCCCTTCATCGCTCAATGGATGGGCCAATTTATTGAGCATTTCCTTAGGGCATATCTGATAGAATTTTCCAAGCTCCCAATCCCAATCCGCGACAAGGGATTGCGCCATTGGCGAATGGGTTTCCGTTGCATGCTGCGTCACCATATCTTTCAACACACCGGCCCAATGTTTGGACGTGACCCGTTGATAGACAACACTCTCATCGTTGATACTGGCTGGCAAAGTGTCATCGATATCATAAATAAACGCCATCCCGCCGGTCATGCCGGCACCAAAGTTATCGCCGACTGAACCCAGAACCGTGATCATACCGCCGGTCATATATTCACAGCCATTGGTCCCACATCCTTCAACCACGGAAATCGCCCCAGAATTTCGTACAGCGAACCGCTCGCCGGCTTGTCCCGCAGCAAACAGATAACCTGAGGTCGCCCCGTACAGAACGGTGTTACCAATGATCGTGTTTTCGTTCCATTTCAACGGGCTGGACGTCAGCGGCCGAACAATGATCGAGCCGCCGGACAATCCTTTTCCGCAATAGTCATTGGCATCGCCCAAAACTTCAAGCCGCAAGCCCTGAACAGCAAAAGCACCCAGCGACTGGCCGGCGGACCCGCGAAGACGGACCGTGATATGCCCGGATTCCAGACCTGTCATGCCAAACTGGCGGACAATTCTCGACGACAATTTGGTCCCGATTGCCCTGTGTGTATTGCGAATGCTATAGGCAAGCTGCTTTTTCTCGCCGCCCTTGGTAAACACACTGGCCGCATCCATGATCATTTGTGCATCCAGTGTTTCAGGCACTGGAACCGGACCATCATTGATACAGTAACGTGGATTATCACCAGAATCCGCTTCAACCAATAACGGGTTGAGGTCGAGATCATCCAGATGTGCAGATCCGCGGCTTACCTGGGAAAGCAAACTGCTGCGGCCGACAATCTCCTGCAAGGACCGATAGCCAAGCTCTGCCAGAATTTCACGCACTTCCTCCGCTAGAAAGCTGAACAGATTGACGACTTTGTCGGCATTTCCTTCGTATTTCTTACGAAGATCCTCATCCTGCGTACAAATCCCGACGGGACAAGTGTTGGAATGACATTGCCGCACCAGAATACAGCCAAGGGCGACCAGCGCACCGGTACCAAGTCCGTATTCTTCACCGCCCATCAGAGCGCTCATAACGATATCGCGGCCGGTTTTCATGCCGCCATCGACCCGCAGAAGAATACCAGGTCGTAATTTGTTCATCGTCAGCACCTGATTGACTTCCGGCAGACCCATTTCCCACGGCACACCCGCATATTTTATAGATGTTTGCGGACTGGCACCGGTACCGCCGGAGTTTCCGGAAATCATGATCACATCGGCTTTGGCCTTGGCGACACCCGCCGCGACTGTGCCGATACCGGCTTCGGCGACCAGTTTAACGCACACCCGGGCTTCCGGATTAATCTGCTTCAGATCATAAATCAGCTGCGCCAGATCCTCGATGGAATAAATATCGTGATGCGGCGGTGGTGAAATCAAGGTCACCCCGGGCGTCGAATTCCGCAGCTTGGCAATCATCTCCGAGACTTTGAAGCCCGGAAGCTGCCCGCCTTCGCCGGGTTTTGCGCCTTGCGCGATTTTAATCTCAATTTCTTCGCAGTTATTCAGATATTCCGCCGTGACGCCAAAGCGCCCCGAGGCAATCTGCTTGATCGCAGAATTGGCATTGTCGCCATTGGCCTGCGGTTTATACCGGCTGACATCTTCGCCGCCCTCGCCGCTATCAGACTTTCCGCCAATGCGGTTCATGGCAATGGCCAGCGTCTCATGGGCTTCTTTGCTCAGCGCACCTAAGCTCATGGCGCCGGTGACAAAACGTTTGCGGATTTCCGTAATGCTTTCCACTTCATCAATGGAAATTGGCTCGCGGTCTGATTTGAAGTCCAACAAATCCCGTAGATTGACCGGGGCCATCTGCCGCATGCCTTCGCTATATTTTTTATAGAGTGAATAGCTGTCTTTATCGACGGCGGATTGCAGCATATGAACCAGCTCACCGTCAAAGGAATGCACCTCGCCGGAGGCGCGGAAGCGATAAAGGCCGCCAATGGGCAGGCTGATAATATCTTCCTTGTAAGCCTTTTCATGCTGTTGCAGCACCTTGTGCTGAATACCGGGCAATCCGATACCGGAAATTCTGGACGGCATGCCCGGGAAAAACTCAGCAACCAGGGCCCGTGACAAGCCGACAGCTTCAAAATTATATCCGCCGCGATAGGAACTAATGACAGAAATGCCCATTTTTGACATGACTTTGAGCAACCCCTGATCAATGGCGCTTTTCGCCCGCATCAAGCAGCCTTGAATATCGAGTCCTGGAAACAATCCGCGATCAAAGCGATCCAAGATGGTTTCTTGCAACAAATAGGCGTTGACGGTCGTCGCCCCGACCCCAATGAGCACGGCAAAATACTGCACGTCCAGGCATTCACCGCTGCGGACATTGATGGAGGTAAAGGTCCGAAGCCCCTCATTGACCAAATGAGTATGAACACCGGCCGCGGCCAGAATGGAAGGGATCGGTGCCAATGTGCTGGACGTTCCCATATCACTTAAGATCAAATGGGCGCAGCCACCGCGTACCGCGTTCTCCGCTTCTTTACGGATTTTCTGCAACGCGTTGGTCAGCGCATCCGGACCCTCTGAAGGATCGAAGGTACAATCGATAGTCTCTGCACTATCGCCCATATACGTCTGCATGGCATCAAATTCACCATTGGTCAGAATAGGCGATTCCAGTGACAGGATTTCCGCCTGACTTTTATCTTCGTCCAGAATATTATTGAGGTTTCCAAGCCGGGTCTTCAAGGTCATGACCCGACGTTCGCGCAAGCTGTCGATGGGCGGGTTGGTAACCTGGCTAAAGCGTTGCCGGAAATAGTGATGCAATCCCCGATAATGCTTGGACAGAACCGCTAACGGCGTATCGTCCCCCATGGATCCGGTGGCTTCCTTACCGTCCTCGACCATCGGTTGCAGCAAGAGTTCGAGATCTTCCATGCTCCAGCCGGCGCAAAGCTGCCGCTGACGCAGCTCCTTGCGCTCAAAATGCCGGGGCTCTTCGGCGCCGCTCAAGGTGTCTCCGAGATTGACGATATTTTCGATCCATTTATCAAATGGCTTCGCCGAGGCCATTTTGTCTTTTAACTCGCCATCGAAATAAAAGGTGCCCTTTTTCAAGTCGACACCGATCATCTGCCCCGGTCCGACACGGCCTTTACGCACGATCTTGGATTCGTTGACCGGCACCATGCCCGTCTCCGAACCAACCACCAGCATACCATCGCCGGTGATCGTATAGCGCAGCGGCCGCAACCCGTTTCTGTCCATACCGGCGATGACCCACCGGCCGTCGGTCGCACAAATTGCCGCCGGTCCGTCCCAAGGTTCCATCACCGAATTACAATAGGCGTAGAGCGCCTTATGTTTGGGCGGCATGGACTCGCGGTTAGCCCAGCTTTCTGGAATAAGCAAAGTCTTGGACATAGGCGCACTTCGGCCGGCCCGAACCAAGACTTCGAAGACCGCATCCAGCGCTGCACTATCCGAGCTTCCGGCCTGGATAATCGGCTTCACATCGTCTGATTTTTCGCCGAACGTCGAGGAAACCATGCGAATTTCATGGCTTTTCATCCAGTTTACATTGCCGCGAATGGTATTGATTTCGCCGTTATGGGCCAGAACCCGAAACGGTTGCGCCAAATTCCAGGTTGGGAAAGTATTCGTCGAATAGCGTTGGTGATAAATAGCGAAATTAGAAACAAACCGCTCATCCAGCAAATCGGGATAGAAGCTTGATAGCTGTTCCGCCAGAAACATCCCCTTATAAATGATAGAGCGGCACGACAATGTGCAGATATAAAACTCGTTGATATGCGCTTCGAGAACTTTTTTCTCGATCCGCCGGCGAATAATATACAAATCTCGCTCAAACTCATTGTCATCAACGCCGCGCGTATTGGCGATCATGATCTGTTCGATTTCGGGGCGGGTGGCGTTGGCTTTTTCACCAATGATACTGGCATTCACCGGCACCTGCCGCCAGCCGTAAATATAGTAGCCGAAGGCCAGAATTTCTGTCTCGACGATTGTCCGGCAGGTTTCCTGGCCTTCGAAATTCGTTCTCGGCAAAAACACCATGCCGACGGCGAGTTTGCCCGCAATGGGCTCATGACCGGTGCGGGTGATATGCTCCTTAAAGAAATCCTGTGGGATCTGCACATGAATGCCGCAGCCGTCGCCGGTTTTGCCATCCGCATCAACGGCCCCGCGATGCCAAACTGCTTTCAGCGCGTCAATTCCAGCCGCAACAACAGCTCTGGAAGGTTTTCCGTCGATTGCCGCAACAAGACCAACGCCGCAGTTATCCTTTTCTTCCGCAGGATCATACATGCCTTTTTCTTCCAAGAAAGCGGCATTCTTTTTCCAGGATTTAACGAAATCTTCGCCTGAAGTCATCTTGGCGGTCCGTTTTTTCGCATCTTTTTTCATATTATTTTTCCCAGCAGCTCAAGAGGCAATGGCGACAGCTTCTGCCGCGCTTTTGCCCTTTAAATATTTATCAATCGCAAGTGACGTATCGCGGCCATCGCGAATAGCCCAGACAACCAGCGATGCGCCGCGGACAATATCCCCGATCGCATAAACACCTTCCAGATTGGTTAGACCCGTGCCAAATTCAACGACGATTGTTCCCCACCGGGAGACCTCAAGACCAGGCTCATCAAATAATGCGGGAATATCTTCCGCATCAAACCCCAGTGCCTTGATGGCAAGATCACAGGGAATGTCATGCTCGGACCCCGAAATCTCAACCGGAACCTGCCGGCCAGTCGAATCTGCAATGCCCAGATGCATGTCAATCGCCTTGACGCCGCGTACTTTTCCATCCCCAAGAAATGCTTTTGGCGCGGAAAGCCAGACGAATTCCACACCTTCCTCTTCAGCATTAACAACCTCTCGCAGGGAACCGGGCATGTTCTTGCGGTCCCGACGGTAAAGGCATTTCACGGATTTCGCGCCCTGACGAACTGCTGTTCGCACGCAATCCATCGCCGTATCACCGCCGCCAATGACCACCACATCCTTGCCCTGCGCATCAAATGTCCCATCCTCAAACTCCGGAACATCGTCGCCCAGACCCTTACGATTGGACGCCGTCAAATAATCCAGCGCTGGAACGATGCCGCCGACGCCGCTGCCGGGCAATGAAATATCCCGGGCCTTATAAACACCTGTCGCGATAACGATGGAGTCATGCTTTTCCCGGAGCTCATCAAGACTGGCGTCGCGGCCAATTTCGAAGTTCATATGAAAGGTCACACCGCTGTCTCGAAGCAGTTGTGCTCTCTTCTCGACGATGTCTTTTTCAAGCTTGAAAGCCGGAATACCGTAAACAAGTAAGCCGCCGATACGGTCATACCGGTCATAAACATGGACCTGATAACCCTTTTTTCTCAGCTCATCTGCCGCTGCCAACCCACCGGGACCCGCGCCAATGATGCCCACGGACTGCGCCAACTCTGTAACCGGGACCGTTGGCTTGACCCAACCCTTTTCCCAGGCAGTATCAGTAATGTATTTTTCTACAGCCCCGATGGTGACCGATTCAAATCCTTTTTCAATGACACAAGAGCCTTCGCAAAGTCGATCTTGCGGACAAATGCGGCCACAAATTTCAGGGAAGTTGTTCGTCGCCTGGCTCATTTCATAGGCTTCTTCCAACCGTCCATTGGCTGTCATGTTCAACCAATCGGGAATGTTATTCTGTACCGGACAATGAACCTGGCAATACGGAATGCCGCATTGAGAACACCGGCTTGCCTGTTCATTCGCCTTGTCATGCGAATATTCATCATAGATTTCAGAAAAATCCTCACGTCGATTGTCCGCCGCGCGTTTCGCTGGCATTTTCTTTTCTAACGATACAAATTTCAGCATATTCTTAGACATCAGGCGTTCCCAATCCAGACCCGCAAGGTGCAGGTTTACTTCTTCCACAAACTTTTAACTTAATCCTGTACCGAAAGCCCAAAAGGCACGAGCTGGATAAAACCCCAGCATTTCCGGTCTTTACCTGCGCGTATTAAAATTAATAGGAGGCAAAGGGAAGCATTGAATAGCCTAAAAAATCAAAAATTACCAGAAAAAAGCGATAAATAGGTCAATATATATGACGTATTTATACAAAGGGCCCGCCATTTCCTCGAATTTCATATCATTTTTGTTAAAATGTAAGGAAAATTTAGTACAGTATCGGACCTAATTAATCACAGGTGATTCTTATCCGCTTTAATAAGGCCGAGACCCGCTGCTAAGTAAGGTCAACAGTTTTTGTCCCACCGCCTTTTTTGTAACGGTGCAAATATGACGGAACAACGGAATCAATGGAGGCAGCCTCTATTCCGAGGTCTTGCAAATTGGGAAAATCCCCCGACGCAACGTTATCGACTTTCAATAACTTGACCTGATCGGGTGTCAATTGTGGGCGCCCTGGCGCCAGCTTCATGAAAATGGCCATAAAAGACATTAAAGGTGCCGGAACTGGCAGAAGCAAACAACTCCGGTCCGTATACGCCAAAACCTTTTTCATCAGATCATGGAAGCTGACCGCATCCGGGCCGGTTAATTCCCAAATCTTGCCTTGCTCAGAAGGCGTTTCCACAATTCTGACAATCGCTTCCACCAGATCTTCTATCCAAATAGGCTGCATTTTGGCCTGGCCGCCATCGGACAATGGGAAGATCGGCGTCAGTGCAAACAGCTGGGCAAAGCGATTGAAAAAATCGTCATCAGTGCCAAAGACGACCGAAGGCCGTAAAATAGTCGCACCAGGAAACTCTGTTGCTGCCAACTCTTCGCCAACGGCTTTACTGCGGGCATAGTCCGCCTCATGTTCCCTGTCAGCACCGAGCGCCGACATATGAACAAGCTGTTTCGCGCCGGCTTGTAGAGCGGCTTTCGCAACCCGCTCTGCACCGTCCACATGAACCGCACCGAAGGACTGAGCGCCCGCTTCATAGAGCAATCCAACGAGATTAATGACAATATCGGCCCCTGCGACAGCGCGATCGACAGACGGTTGATTGCGAATGTTCGTCTGCATACCGACAATTTGGCCGACATTTCCCTGCGTCATCAGCTGCACGGCGCTTTCCGGATCCCGTACGGCGAGCCGAATTTGATATCCTTTTGCTGCCAGACGCCCGACCAAATGGCGCCCTATGAATCCGGAGCCCCCAAAGATGGTAATTAATCGATCTGGCATACTGTCATCCTTTGCTCGAAAATTTTAGGCTATATCATTGCGCATTGCGCCATTCCTGAGGCAATTTCTACCCGTATATAACCTCCACGCCAAGCCCAAACCGAAAAATACTTGAATTCTTTTGTCGAAGTTTGTTGACAACAAAGACCTTGCTTTATATCAGAGGCACCATTGAGTTGCCCAGGTGGCGGAATTGGTAGACGCGCTAGCTTCAGGTGCTAGTGGCCTTATGGTCGTGGAAGTTCGAGTCTTCTCCTGGGCACCATTCGATGAACAACTATCAAGCGGTTATGCCAGCTTTCGATTCCGGCGTAGTGGCCGTGCTTTCGGAGGACTAAATGGCAATATTTTTACATCACAACGATCTTCCCGATGATGTCGATCTCGGCAACAGCATAGCAATTGATAGCGAGACCATGGGATTACTGCCCCACCGGGACCGCCTTTGCCTGATCCAATTGTCCTCAGGTGATGGTGATGCGCATTTAGTGAAATTTGACGGCAAGACCTACGACGCGCCCAATCTGGCGACCCAACTCAATGACCCGGACCGCCTCAAGCTTTTCCATTTTGGTCGCTTTGATATTGCGGTATTGAAGAAGTATCTCAATATCGACTGCGCCCCCGTTTACTGCACAAAAATCGCGTCCCGTCTCGTTCGCACCTATACCGACCGTCATGGCCTAAAGAACCTATGCCAGGAATTGCTCGGCATTGATATTTCCAAGCAGCAACAAAGTTCCGACTGGGGCGCCGAAGAGCTATCGCAAGCACAAATGGAGTACGCAGCGTCGGACGTTTTGTACCTTCATCAGTTGAAGGAAAAACTCGACGTGATGCTTGCCCGGGAAGGCCGAAAAGAATTGGCTGCTGAATGCTTTTCCTTTTTGCCTGTACGGGCGGAATTGGATCTTGCCGGTTGGGATGAGACGGACATTTTTGCCCATTCATAAGTTTTTCCCTATTTGATATCAAAATCTTTCAAACAGAATACGCTATTAACCTTGTTAATTTGGCGCAATTTTCTTATATATTTAGTATGCTTGAGTGTTTTTTGCTGGCTTACTTCATCAAGGCCCGCGCCCGCAACTTATAAGGACGGACTAATTGACTGAAACCACAGATCAAGTGATAGTGGGTTTGACGGAAAAAAGCCGTGATCTGGAGAGTGCGCGTAATGTCCTGACCATTGAGGCTGATGCGATATCTCAATTGCAAAAAAGCCTTGATAGTAAATTCGTTGAAGCCCTTGACCTTATCAGCCAATCTACCGGCCGTGTCATCGTTAGCGGGATGGGAAAAAACGGCCATATTGGAAATAAAATAGCGGCAACCTTGGCCTCTACAGGAACCCCGGCGCAGTTTGTTCATCCTGGCGAAGCAAGCCATGGTGACTTGGGTATGATCACGAAAAATGACACAGTATTATGCTTGTCAAACTCGGGCAGCACAAAAGAACTCAGCGATATAATTGCCTATACAAGGCGCTTCGATATCCCGCTCATCGGCATCGTCGGTAAGCTGGATAGTACTTTAGGCCGTCGCGCCGATGTGGCCCTTGTCTTGCCCCCTGCTCCTGAAGCCTGCCCAATGGGGCTAGCACCAACAACTTCGACGACAATGACACTTGCGCTCGGTGATGCCCTTGCGGTTGCTTTACTTGAGCGACAGGGGTTTGATTCTTCTCAGTTTCATGTATTTCATCCAGGTGGCAACCTGGGCAGTTCGCTGATTAAAGTCAGCGATATTATGCATACGGACAAAGCCGTTCCGGTTATCGGCAGTGAAACACTTATGAGCGATGCACTGATTGAAATTTCAACAAAGAGTTTTGGTTGCGTTGCCATAACAAATAACACAGGCAAACTTGCGGGGGTCATCACCGACGGCGATTTAAGGCGTCACATGGGACCCGATTTACTAAGCAAAAGAGCTTTGGATGTGATGACGGAAAACCCTCAAACCATTTCCCCTCGAGCCTTGGCAGGCGAAGCGCTATCTCAAATGAATTCGACAGGCTTCAATGGTATTACCTGTCTTTTTGTAACTGAAGACGATGAAATTCTAGGTATTGTGAGTGTTCACGACTGTTTGCGCAGTGGAGTGATGTAAGAAATGAAACCCGCTGACGCCATTTCTGCTGACGAGAATGCCGACAAAGGATCGGTTTCTGAAGCACCGAAATTTGTCGCATCGGACATTCTTGATGGGGTAAAATTTAGCTCGCGCTACAGCCATTTCGTCGCCATTGCTAAATTTATACTCCTGGGGCTTGCAATTCTTCTCATCGGATTGGCTTTTGTTCTACCTAATCTAGAGAAAGAGGAAGGGTTTACACTTGATTATGCGGATTTGATCGTGTCCGACGATAGCCTGACAATGAAAAATCCGCAATTTGTTGCCAGTGATCTCAGTAATCAAAACTACGTTGTAACGGCTGATACGGCGACACAAAAAACCGCTACGAGCTCAGAAATTACCCTGAAAAACCTGCAGGCTGATATCACACTTAAATCAGGAGAATGGGTTTCACTGTCCGCCCCTGATGGTGTCCTCGATCAAGACACCGGCCTATTGCAGCTTTTTGGAGATGTAAATATTTTTTCGGATAGTGGCGATCAGTTCACCATGAAATCAGCAGAAGTCGATTTGAAAAAACGGACTATTGTCAGCCCCAACCGTGTTATCGGTCATGGACCCCTTGGCGCCATTGAAGCAGATAAACTTGTGGCAGATCAATTAACTGGTAGATTACGTTTTGAAGGCAATGTACGACTTAAAATATATCCCTAAATCAGAAATAACGGACAGATCTGGAAACAACAAAATGAAAAAGATTACGGGATTATTTCTGTTAGCCGGTATCCTTTTAGGTGCCATGGGGAGTTCTCTCGTCATCGCCCAATCAGCTTTAACCGGCGGGGAATATGATACTAATCAACCGCTTGAAATTACAGCTGACTCCCTGGAAGTTCAACAGGATAACCAACAGGCCATTTTTGAGGGCAATGTCGATGTAAAGCAAGGTGAAATACGCATGCGGGCCGACAAGCTAATTGTCTATTACGCGGACAAAAACACTGCAAAGGATGGCGGTCCGGCCAATATCAAGAAAATTGATGCCATAGGAAATGTCTTTCTGTCCAGCCCGCGGGAAACCGCCGAAGGCGAAACGGGAACATATGATGTGAACAGTAAACGGGTAGACCTTCGGGGAAATGTGGTATTAACGCAAGGGCAGAATGTCTTGCGAGGCGACAAGATGACTTTGAACATGGTGACAGGCACGAGCCGAGTCGAAAGTGCCGCAACAACGGACGGTGGCACGGGTCGCGTTAAAGGCATTTTCGTGCCGGAACAGAAGGCCGAGTAGTTGAGTAAAGGGGCTTTTAAGCGATGAGTATGGATGAAGAGGAACGTGTTCCCAGGTTGGTTGCCGAAAATTCGGGGCTCGTGGCGCAAAATATTGGGAAGGCATTTAAAAAAAGGCCCATTCTTCGCGGCGTCGATATTGTTGTAAACCGCGGAGAAGCTGTTGGCTTGCTTGGTCCGAATGGCGCCGGGAAAACAACCAGTTTTTATATAATTTCCGGCCTGTTGAGCCCCGATTACGGATCGATTATTCTAGATGGACGAGATGTCACAGACCTTCCCATGTACAGACGGGCACGGTTGGGTATCGGTTACTTGCCGCAAGAGGCGTCCATTTTCCGGGGCCTGAATGTCGAACAGAATATTCGAGCCGTACTTGAACTTATCGAACCTGTTCGTGAAAAACGTGAGAATTTGCTTGAAGGACTTCTCGCGGAGTTTTCCATTACACATTTAAGACGAACCCCGGCAGTCGCCCTATCCGGCGGGGAACGTCGCCGGGTGGAAATTGCTCGAGCTTTGGCCGGAAAACCAAGTTATATCATGCTGGATGAACCGCTTGCCGGTATCGATCCAATTGCGGTCGGTGATATTCGTGATTTAGTCTCTCATCTGAAAGACCGCGGCATCGGCGTTTTAATCACAGAGCATAATGTCCGTGAAACTTTGGAAATCATCGATCGAGCATACATTCTTAACGATGGTCGTGTCATAAAAGAAGGCACCCCATCTGAGATTGTTTCAGATGAGGGGGTACGACGTGTCTATTTAGGGGACCGCTTTAATCTCTAGCGTTTGACATTGATCAGGAGTAACGATGGCTTTAACGCCCAGACTGGATTTACGACAAAGTCAACAGCTTGTGATGACGCCTCAGTTGCAGCAGGCCATCAAACTGTTGCAATTGTCTAATCTGGACCTCGCCGCTTATGTCGAACAAGAGCTCGAGAAGAACCCTTTACTTGAGCGCTCTGATGCGTTGGAGGCGCAAGAAGCCAATTCTGGTGCGGTAGAACAAGAAAGCGCACCAGCCTCTGCTGACAATGATGACACACCACTAAAAGAACTATCAATTTCTAACGACGGCACCTCTCCGGATGATGGGAATAGCACGCCTGAAGCAGATTATGATAATACATATAACGATACGGTAACAGATATGCCGGCAGAACAATCTTTTGCTGATGGCGCCGACACCGGGTATCTGGGCGCCAATTCAGGAGGAAGTTCCAATTTCTCAAGCAATGATCTTAATCTTGAAAACACCCTGTCAGAAGATTTATCGCTCCAGGATCACTTGACCCAGCAGCTTAATCAACTCCCCCTTTCAAATTCGCAGAAACTTATTGCTTCTTATATGATTGATCTGGTTAGCGATGCTGGATATTTTACGGAAGAGCTCAATGATGTTGCAGAAATATTAGGATGCGGACGAGGCGCTGTTGAAACCGTTTTTACAGCCTTACGCACTATGGAGCCGGTTGGTATCTTCGCAACAGATCTCGCTGACTGTCTCGCCTTACAGCTGATGGACCGAAACAGATTTGATCCAGCAATCGAAGCTCTTCTTAGCAATCTGAATATGCTGGCGGAAGGAAATTTGAAAGGGTTGCTTGAAATTTGTGATGTTGATCAAGAAGACCTGAGAGAAATGATTTCAGAGATCAAAGCGCTGGATCCAAAACCTGGCCTTCAATTTGACAGCGAAGTAGCACAAACGGTTATTCCTGATATTTTCGTCCGTCGACGTCCGGATAGCACCTGGCACATAGAATTAAACAGCGAAACCTTGCCAAAAGTTCTTGTTAACAACAGCTACTATTCGGTGCTGAACACTAAAACAAAGAAAAAAGAGGAAAAAGAGTATCTTTCAGATTGCCTGAGTACAGCGAACTGGTTGGTCAAATCTTTAGATCAACGGGCACAGACGATATTGAAGGTTGCAACGGCTCTGGTTGCAGAACAAGAAATGTTTTTCACCCAAGGCATTGAGTTTCTACGCCCCCTCAATTTAAAAACAATTGCCGATACGATTTCCATGCACGAAAGTACGGTCAGTCGCGTTACGTCAAACAAGTATATTGCGTCGCAACGCGGTATATTTGAACTTAAGTATTTTTTCACGTCAGCGATTAACTCGACATCTGGCGGCGATTCACACTCCGCTGCTTCAGTTCGACATAAATTGAAGCGGCTCATAGATGACGAATCCCCTAATAAGATCCTTTCCGATGACAAAATCGTCGAATTGATGAAATTGGAGGGGATAGATATTGCACGACGGACCGTTGCAAAGTATCGTGATGCGATGAAGATTCCCTCTTCCGTACAACGTCGAAGACTGAAGAAGCAGTTGATTGCTTCCTAAACGGGGATACATGAAATGACGCCACCAAATCAGCGAATTTTATTTTCTACAACCGCATATTGACAATGCGGTACGCAAAAACTATGGTCCCGCCCTCAAATTGATTTGGACGTTTTTCCGGGGCGGATAATTGGTTCACTTCTAGAATTGGAATTACAGATGCACGTGATTGTAAAAGGTAAACAGATAGATGTTGGCGATGCACTTCGAGTGCATATTGAAGATGCTCTGATTGCAGGCGTCTCAAAATACTTTGACAACGCTATTGACGCCCAAGTGACTCTAAGCAAGAAAAATCACAATTTCCATACGGAATGCAGTGTGCATATAGGGTCCGGAATTGATGTAACCGCGTCTGCCGATCATGTTGACCCCTACGGAAGTTTTGATACTGCGGCTGAGCGTGTCGAAAAGCAGTTGCGTCGTTATAAACGCCGTTTAAAAAGCCATCACGGCAAAGAGCGATACCAAGCCAAGCAATCTCTTGCCGCGCAATCTTATATTCTGGCGCCGGAGCCGGAAGAGATCGAAGTCGAAGTCGAGGCAAATGACGACTGGCAGCCAATCATTATTGCGGAAAGCAGCGCAGATATTCCAAATTGCGCCGTCGGTGAAGCCGTTATGAGAATGGATTTGGCCAACCTTCCTGCCATGATGTTTCATAATTCGCAAACCAATGGTTTGAACGTTGTCTACCGCCGGCAAGACGGCAACATTGGCTGGATTGACCCACGTGTCGAGTCGGCGAAAAAGTCTGCCTAAAGCGCTGGAAAATCGAAAAAGAATTACCATTTAGTACAGGTATCATGGAACTTACTGACCTTATCAGCCCGGAGACTGTCTTCGCGGATCTAAAAGCGACGAGCAAAAAGCACGCCTTGCAGGAACTTGCACGGCGTGCAGCAGCTGTGACTGACTGCCCCGAACGTGCCATTTTAGATGTTCTATTGGAACGCGAGAGACTGGGTACGACGGGTATTGGCCGAGGTATCGCAATTCCTCACGGAAAGCTGGCGGGCATCGATCATGTTTATGGTTTATTCGCAAAGCTCGATTCCGGTATTGATTTTGACTCGATGGATGACATGCCCGTCGATCTCGTATTTCTGCTGCTTGCACCAGAATCTGCGGGCGCTGATCATCTGAAAGCCTTGGCCCGCGTATCTCGTACTTTACGAGACAAAGGACGATGTGAGAAATTACGAGGAAGCAACGATGCGGACGCATTGTTCGCAGTGCTAACGGATGAAAGCGCACAATCAGCAGCCTAAAAGGATTCTGTGATGCTCTTCATATTGCTTGCCAAATGACATCAAGATTTCGCAAGCGTCTCGCCGCCATCACATGCCTTATGCTTACTGTCATATCTGCTCACGCGTTCGCAGATGACCTTGAGCTTGATTTACCAATTGGCTGTCAGCTTGGCGATACCTGTTTTATCCAGCATTATCCCGATATGGATCCTAGCAAGAAGGCAAAAGACCACACATGCGGTTTCTTGACCTATGACGGTCATAAAGGCACAGATTTCCGACTGCCAACGCTTGCAGATATGGAAGCAGGCGTTCCAGTTCTCGCGGCTGCAGACGGTGTTGTAGCGAATTTAAGAGACGGCGTTACGGATCAGTATTTTGAAGATTATCCATCAGCTGTTCGTCCACGAATAAAAGAAATCGGGCTCGGAAATACGGTGATACTTGCCCATGAAAACGGCCTGAAGACCATCTATGCGCACCTGAAAAAGAACAGCGTTACTGTCGCCAAATTGCAAAAAGTAAAGCGTGGTGATATATTGGGTTATGTTGGCTTATCCGGCTTAACAGAATTTCCGCATTTGCACTTTCAGGTCATGTCTGGCAAAGCCGTCATTGACCCCTTTTCAGGCCCGCAGAAAACCACGCCCTGTACGCATTCAGAAACGCCCCTATGGTCCGAAGTCGCGCAGCACGAACTGGCGTATCAACCGACTGGGTTTCTCGTAACCGGCTTCTCGGCGAAAATCCCAAAGAATCGACGGGCACTGGAAAGCGGAAATATGCAGCAAAGCCTGTTGCCGCCAAATAGCCAGACTCTTATCTTTTGGTCGCTATATTATGGATCCCAAAAAGATGATGTCGTAACGTTGACAATCGTAGGACCGGACAACAAATTACTAAAGGAGTATTCCCCGAAGCGGGTATCTAAAAATCAAATTTCGAAATACTTCTTTGTCGGGATTAAAAAGCCGAAAACTGGTTGGCCGAAGGGTGACTATCGTGGACAAATCACGATCAAGCGTTCATCCGCGACGATTATTGACGAAGCGAAAATCTCGGTTCGATGAAAATTCGCTAATTGACGAGGAAAGCCTCAAAGTCATTTTGACGGGCAACTACCATCGCGACGTCTGCAGAAGACTCATCGCCAAGTTTTTCACCATTTGCCGCGAAAATACCGTAGGTGATGTCTCCTTCGTCTTCTACTTTTCGGATATACGCGATATCCATGGATCCCAACATCCCAAAGGCCGCAGAACTCATCTGTCGTAAGGTGGTTTCCTGATACTGCATTTTAATACTCCTGCTAATACGCTAACGCCTCGAACTAAATTAATTCACCAGAATCTATCGTCTTCATATCTTTTTTATTGCTCTTCTTCGTAATCTGAATCTGCCGGCTATTGACACTTGGTGTCGGTAAAAGCAAATCAATGTGAAGAAGCCCATTATCAACTTCAGCACCTGTCACTTCAATTCCTTCCGCAAGGACAAATTTCTTCTTGAACTGCCGTGCGGCAATTCCACGGTGCAAAAATACGCGATCTGTTTCTTCTCTTTGCTTACCATGAATGATTAGCTGATTTTGTTCCAGCGTTATTTGCATATCTTCCTCACTAAATCCAGCAACAGCAAGTGAAATTCGCAGTGCGTCCTGCCGAACCTGTTCAATATTATAAGGAGGGTAACCTTCACCACCAGATTTGGAGAGTTGCTCTAACATCTGATCAAAGTGATCGAATCCAAGCATCAATGGATTATTAAAGGTCGACATTCTCGGCATTTCTCTCCTCCTCAAACGAGCGAGTAACTTTCGGCGTCAGATAAAAACGCCTGAAACCAGCCCTTAAGCGGCACCAGTCTCCTCATATGTAGGGATTTTATTGCACCGCATCAAGGTTGCACTTCACAAAAATGCCCAGCGAGTTATAACTCACAAAACAATCACAAAAAATAAAGGCAAAACGGAAATGGCAATTGACCCCCACAGAAAAGATCTAAAAATTGGTATCGTCGGCGCCGGCGCCATGGGACGAGGCATTGCACAAGTATCCGTAACCGGTGGTATGCAAGCGATTATATTTGATGCTGCAGACGGGGCAGCGCGCCTGGCCGTCGATTTCATCTCGGGTATGATTGGCCGCTCTGTTGAAAAAGGCCGCCTGGAAAGTAACGAAGGTCAGGGCGCCATCGATCGATTGCACGTTGCTAACGCCATTGCCGATCTAAAAGATTGTGATCTTGTCGTCGAGGCAATTGTCGAAAATATTGACGTGAAGCAATCCGTTTTTCAGCAACTTGAAGAAGTTGTCCGACCTGACGCGATAATCGCTTCGAATACATCCAGTATCCGTATTTCTTCAATTGCCTCTGCTTGTACCCACCGTGGTCGCATTGCCGGCTTGCATTTTTTTAATCCTGTTCCCTTGATGAAATTAGTTGAAGTCATTAATGGCACGGATACAAATGCGGATGTCACCGCGGCGCTTGAAGTTATTGGCAAACGCATGGGCCGCGTCCCGGTTGTCGTGAAAGACGCGCCAGGATTTTTGGTTAATCTTGGCGGCCGGGCCTACACAACAGAATCCTTGCGTATCGTATCAGAAGGCGTAGCAACGCCTTTTGAGGTAGACGCTATCATGCGGGACGCCTGTGGTTTTCGCATGGGACCGTTTGAACTCATGGATTTAACAGGAATCGATGTTAATTTCCCCGTCAGTCAGATCATTTACAAAGGGTACTTTCAAGATAAACGGTTATCTACCTACCCGCTTCATGAAAGCATGATGGAAGCCGGTCGGCTGGGCCGAAAAACTAAAGCCGGTTTTTACGAATATGATGATAGTGGCACCATCATCCGCCCGGAGATCGACTTTCCAATCGAAGGCGATCCTGCACAGCGCGTTTATCTTCCAGAACCTTCAGAAGCCCTAAACACCATTCTTCGCGATCTTGGTGTCAATATTTTAGCTGAAGATGACGGAACATCGCCAATTCTATCCGATCCTATTGGTGAAGACTGCACGGCCCTCGTCAAACGGCTCAATCTCGATGCGAAAAGGCTTGTTGCCATCGACACTCACACCGGCGTTGTTAGCCGCGCAACTGTTATGGCTGCGCCGGGCGTTGACGAAGCGATCATGTCTTCCATCATTGCCATGCTCAAAGGCGTTTCCATGAGTGTGACCCGAATAAAGGATAATCCAGGTTTTGTTGCTCAGCGCATTCGATCAATGATTGCCAATCTTGGTTGTGAAATGGCACAAATCGGTATTGCAACGCCCGAAGACATTGATAAGGGAATGAAGCTGGGCCTTAATTACCCGCTTGGTTCCGTAGAACTTGCCGAGAATATGGGAACGCAAAACACCCATAGCATATTGGAGTACCTCCAGAAAATCACCGGTGAAGAGAGATATCGGCCTAGTCAGTGGCTCAGACGTCGGGCTATTCTAAATCTACCCATTCACACGCCCGATTAACGGGCTGTGTCTGGTAAATTG
The DNA here is from genome assembly GCF_036960985.1 of Sneathiella sp. Taxonomy (NCBI): domain Bacteria; kingdom Pseudomonadati; phylum Pseudomonadota; class Alphaproteobacteria; order Sneathiellales; family Sneathiellaceae; genus Sneathiella; species Sneathiella sp. The sequence continues at coordinate 141,936 of NZ_JBALWD010000002.1, forward strand.
TTACTGAACTGGATTTTCAGACTCGTGATCAACAGCCATAGCGGCCATTTCCTGTAAGGCACCGGCCGCACTACCGCCAAGGCTGGTTTCGACAGCCTGCATCATGGTTGCGATAACGCCAGCTGTGAAATGCTCACGCTCCAGCCCGGCTTCAACGCAGTCCTGCAAGGCCATATCCATATATTTGGTGATGATTTCAGCAGCCTTTTCCAGTTTAACGCGCGTATCGTCATCAGGTAGGGTATCAAGAGGCGTATCGGTCACAGGTTTTCCAGTTCACTTAAGGTTTTTAATAACGCACACATACGCACTGAGAAGCTTAATCACAATGCCCTTAATGGTTTTCGGCCAGCAAAATCGGCTTGCCATGTTCTGTATGCTCTGACGCATGTCGCCATTCTTCTTTTCGGTCCGCCAACTGTTGCGTCGTCAATAGGTCTTTTCGAGCCACGATTTTTTCAAGCGCCGCAAGCCAGCACAAGTAATATCCTTCGTTGCCGCGCCCCTCCCCCGCCAAAGTCGCCGCCCCAATCTCCGCACCAAAGATTTTGGCCCATTCAGACCAGCTAAATTGGCCTTGCTCGTTTAGTTTGACGGTCATGGCAAAGGCTTGGGCCTGCCAGGGTTCTTCAAAAACCGGTCCACCGGCATCACGCGGTATATCTATTTTCTCGAGCGTCCAATCCAGTTCGCCGCGATTGTTAGTCATTGGATAAAGCCTCCAGATGGTCATTCCAAAGATCAATATACACAAAGTCACCAGGGGTACCATCGCCGCCCCATAATTCTTCTGACGAGAATTTCACATTGTAAAGATGCTGTGGTTGATCCGGGCCATGGGCATTTGCGTCGGGAAACACATGAACACCATAAGCCGCATGAATAACCCCCGTATGGCCGCGTGCATAGCGCGGCAATCGCGTATGACCGGCGGGATGAATATTTTTCGCGCGGACAGCTTGCCCAACGACAAAAGCCGGGTCGATGTCCAGATCCACCACATAAGTTGCGCCCTTACTCATAATAATATCGACATTTTCAGCGGTCATTGCCGGTTTTGGCGTTGTCACAGGCTGTGGCGCCATGACGCCGGATAATTCTTCTTCGCTGATCAGACCTTTCTCTGTCAGCGTCCGGACTAGACCATCGAGCCAGATTTCATAATAGTTGCTGCCAAGGTAATCTGCCGGGGCCATGCGCTCGCGAGCGTGCCGGCTCTCGTCAATATTGCGCATCCCAAGGGCGCTTATGGCATTGTTCATGGCAAACATCCGCTTTTCCCAGTCGCCATGAAAAACCGGCTCATTTTCTTCTGGCTCCACCGAGCCCATACCATGCATGCCGCCCATATCATGTACACCATCCATGTTAGGTTACCTCCGTATTCGCCGGTACGTTGGCCGTTGTCACGCCGATCATGCTGTCGCGTGTTACCAACTCCGCGAGGGATTGTTCGGAATACCCCTCTGTCCCTTCAGGGCGACGCGGTATTACCAAATATCGGGTTTCTGCCGTACTGTCCCATACGCGTACTTCGGACGAAGCAGGAAGTTCCGTGCCAAATTCCTGCAAAACTTTGCGCGGCTCGCGGACTACCCGGGAGCGGTACGGTGCGGATTTATACCAGACTGGTGGTAGCCCCAATACCGGCCATGGGTAACAGGAGCACAACGTGCAAACGACCACATTATGAACGTTGTCGGTATTCTCTACTGCTACCATTTCTTCGCCTTGCGCCCCGGAAAAGCCAAATTCGGCGATGGCTGCCGATCCATCTTTCAGCAATCTTTGCTTATAGTTGTCGTCAATCCAAGCCCGAGCGACGACTTTTGCACCATTTTGAGGGCCGATCTTCTTTTCATAGCGTTCCACAAGGGCGTCAAGGGCGGCTGTTTCCACTAACCCCTTTTCAACTAACAGAGATTCCAGACTTTTAACCCTTAGAAGTGTTTCTGGTAAGGGGTCATTATGCTTGTGATCATGGGCCATGTAAGGATCCTCGAAACGTTCAAAACGTCTTTCTTCACTTTTCGTTAATGCGCCATCTGCGAATATAGGCTGGAATCTTGCGGAGTACAAAAGCAAACTGACGATATAATTTGAAAATGCCGGAATCAAGCGCCTGAAAATGGATTGCCTTGCTCCCGACATTTTTTTTATGTCAACTGAAACGCAATCATGAATAAAGGGCAAACGAGATGACCTGGATCAAAACAATCAGCTATGAAGAGGCCGAAGGCAAGCTCAAGAAATTATATGAGCGCGTGAAGGGTCCAGATAATAATATCGACAATATCATGATGGCACATTCGCTGCGGCCCCACACCATGGAAGGCCATATGAGCCTCTACAAACATGTATTGCATCATTCCGCGAACACCCTGCCCAAATGGAAACTAGAGGCGCTCGGCGTGTATGTCAGTTTGATCAATGAATGCATGTATTGCGTAGAGCATCATTTCGAAGGTCTGAAACGGCTGGTAAAAGATGACGACTGCGCGAACAGAATTCGTAGTGCCTTAACGGTTGGATTACCGGAACAGGTTTTTGAAGGCCCTGATCTGGCAATGATGCTCTATGCCAATGTCCTGACCACCCGCCCAGCACATATAGATGCCACGATGATTAACGAACTCCGTATTTCCGGGCTCGATGACGGGCAAATTCTGGAGGTCAATCAGGTCGTTGCTTATTTTTCTTATGCAAACCGCACGGTACTAGGGCTTGGCATTAACACTGAAAATGATATTATCGGTTTATCACCTAATAACTCCGATGAGCCAGACAACTGGAATCACGCATAAGCACTTGTTGGAAAAATTATATAAAATGAGGAAAACTCATGAAGCTATACGACCTCAAAGCCTCTCCCAATGCCCGCCGGGTTCGAATTTTTCTTGCTGAAAAAGGCGTCGAAATCCCGTCACAAGAGATAGATTTATCGACAGGCTTCCATAAATCTCCGGAGTATCTTGAAAAAAACATACTGGGCCGCATGCCGCTTTTAGAGCTGGATGACGGGGTCTGCATTTCTGAAAGCCACGCTATTTGTCGTTATCTGGAAGAAGAATACCCAACACCGCCGCTGATGGGCCGGACACAAGTCGAGAGGGCGCAAGTCGAAATGTGGAACCGGCGCATGGAACTTGAACTGCTCCATCCGCTCATCAATATTTTTTCCCACACTCATCCCATGTGGAAAAATATCCGAACGCAAGTTCCAGATTGGGCGGAGGTTTGTAGAATCCATGCGACCGAGACTATCGACTGGATGGAAACAACATTGGAAGGGCGCGAATTTCTTGCGACAGACGATTACACCGTCGCCGATATCACCGCACAATGTGCTATACTTATTGGTAAAGCAGTGGGTGTCAGAGTACCTGAGACACACCAGAACCTGACAGACTGGTGGGGCCGCGTCACCAGCCGGCCCACGGCTCGAGCATAGTATTTAGACACGGTTTTTGACCTGTTTAGTAATAAATAGGTCAAGATACTTTCATCTCTGATGGTTCTTTTGATCCCGTTCGGCTATTTGCCGAAGCTCATTCAGTGCCAATGCACCTTCTGCGATATGTTCCACCCCCCAGAAGCCATCATTGTATGACAAAAACGGCGACGAGCTGGAAAAAGATACCATGGTACCTAAATTACCCGGAACCCACTTTTGTTTGTCTTCCTGATAGGGATTGGATGCGCGGTTCTTGCTGATCCGAAGTTGAATATCACCTCGATCGCCACTTCGACGGATAAGTTTGTAATCGGTAATATCCGCAGGATAAAAAATTGTCTCACGAACCCGGAGGCCTTTTTCCAGAATAACCGCCCGTTGATCGGTCACAATATATGCGGTGCGCGATGCCCGCCACAAATAACGGATCGGCGTCAGCGCCAACCAGAGAGAACCGAAAACAAGCAAAGCCTCTGGAAGTCTTATATCCCCATAGTCCGGAATTGATCGCCATATCATGAATAGAAAGAAACACAAAAAGCAACCCACCACACAGAACCACGCATTAAATTGTAGAACGCGGCCTCGCCCTGGCTGTCCGCCCCAAACGACTTTCTCTTCAGGCCATAAATAATTCTGCCTGAAATACTCTGCCGCTGGAGAATCAAATTTTGGCGGGGACAATTTGCATTCCTTAAAAGTTCAATTAGGTTTAGCATAGACACATTAGTCAATTCTATTCTGGAGCATAAATAATGAATAATCCACTGCACAGAGAAATTACGGATGGCGAGATTGCGGCCTTTCAAAAAGATGGGGTTATTTGCCTGAGGAACTTCTTCGACAAAAATTGGGTCATGCGGATTCAGGAGCTAGTAGACGAAGATATTGCCAATCCTTCAGGCATGGTGAAAGGTATTGATGAAAAAGACTCAACGGGGTTTTTCTTCGGGGATACTTTTGTGAGCCACCATTTGGACGGATTTCGGGATGCTGTCTTCAATTCTCCAGCACCGTTGATTGCAGCCTCCTTGATGAAAGCTGACAAAGTGAATTTGCTGTTTGATCAGATTTTGGTGAAGGAGCCAGACACATCAACGCCGACGGCCTGGCATCAGGATTACACCTACTGGCCGGTTGCAGGAGAACAAGTGTCGACGTTGTGGCTAGCGCTTGATCCCGTAACATATGATAGCGGTGCCGTAGAATATGTGCGTGGATCACACCGCTGGAACCAAAAATATCTCGCCATCAGTTTTGACCCAAGTCAGACATATGAAGAAGAACTGCCGGAAGTACCGGATATTGAAAATAACCGAGCGGACTATGACATCGTTTCCTTCGAGCTCGAACCGGGAGATTGTACAATCCATCATGGGCTTTTGTTACATGGCGCCCAACCCAACAAATTGAAGAATGTTCGACGTCGCGCCTATATCCAGCGCTGGACCGGTCACGATGTTACTTATAATCCACGGCCAAATCTTCAGAAAATGCTGCGCGATCCGATGATTCCGGCAGGTGGGCCCTTGGATAGTGATCTTTTTCCTGTTGTTTGGACGCGTTGAGTGTTCCTAATCTGAAATTTGTACCATAGCCTCATCGGCAAAGAGGCTTTCAAGGGCATCGAGCCCTTGTTTGAGGGCGGCGAAATTTGCATCGCCCAATTTTGCAATCATGTCCGTTTCGATTTTTAGCATTTTTGGGACAAGCTTTTCATAAGCCTGCTGTCCAAAGGTGGTCAGCGCTATATGTTCCAGTCGGCGGTCCTTATCGTCCTGACGGCGGATCAACCAACTTCTTTTTTCAAGAGCGTAAAGCGCTCTGCTGACCTTTGTCTTATCCATAGTTGAAAAATGCGCGATTTCTGTGGCGGTCATTGTGCTTTTTTGCCCAAGGAGCGCAAATGCCCGCCATTCGGACCTGCTAAGTCCGAACTCTAATTTATAAGCCTGACTGGCATTTTTACTCAAGCTGTCGGCCAGCCGGTTGAGCCGATAAGGCAAAAACTGCTCGAGAACAAGACTCATAGTGAAAAATTCCTTGATAGTTACATTTACAACTGTTACATATGATACCAATGGGTCGCGTAAAGATCAATAAGGATTATGAGCATGACACTCAGTTATATGTCTGGCTTTGGTAACGAAATGGAAACCGAAGCCCTGCCAGAGGCATTGCCGAAAGGTCAAAATAGTCCTCAAAACTGTGCCTATGGTCTTTACGCAGAGCAAATATCGGGCACCGCATTTACGGCGCCGCGCGCGACAAACGCCCGTTCCTGGCTATACCGCATTCGACCTTCTGTGCGTCATACAGCACATTTCACACCGATATCCTACCCGAACTGGTTATCTCCGCCGTCTATGGACGATCACGATTTGCCAATCGGCCAGTTTCGTTGGAACCCGATTTCTCTGCCTGAGACAAAGACGAACTTCCTCGCAGGCATAAAGACAATGACAACTGCAGGAGATGTCCGGGCGCAATCCGGCATGGCCGCCCATACCTATGCGTTCAATGACAGCATGACGGATGATTATTTCTTTAACGCTGACGGAGAGATGCTCGTTGTCCCGGAGCAAGGCAGGCTGAAAATCCAGACTGAACTTGGATGTCTCGACGTTGAGCCCGCGGAAATCTGCATCATTCCCCGCGGCGTGATGTTTAAGGTTGACTGCGTTGACGTTGTTGCCCGCGGGTATATTTGTGAAAATTACGGTGCCCGTTTTACACTACCGGAGCGCGGTCCGATTGGCGCCAATGGCCTCGCAAATCCACGGGATTTTCTGAGCCCTGTCGCGGCTTTTGAAGAAAAGGATACGCCTTGCTCAGTGCATGTCAAATGGGGCGGGAAATTCTATCAAACAGATATCGGCCATTCACCTTTGGACGTGGTGGCCTGGCACGGCAATTTTGCGCCCGTAAAGTACGACTTGCGCCATTTCTGTCCCGTCGGCGCCATTTTGTTTGATCATCCGGATCCTTCAATCTTTACGGTTTTAACAGCGCCCTCAAATGAGCCGGGAACCGCTAATGTCGACTTTGCAATCTTTCCGGCAAGATGGATGGTCGCGGAAAACACCTTTAGACCACCCTGGTATCATCGCAATATTATGAGCGAGTTCATGGGGCTTATTTACGGCCAATATGATGCCAAAGAAGAGGGGTTTTTTCCCGGTGGCATGAGCTTGCATAGTATGATGCTGCCGCACGGGCCCGATGCCGAAGGTTTTCTCAAGGCGGCAACGGCCGACCTGACACCGCAAAAACTGGAAAATACTTTGGCGTTCATGTTTGAAACCCGCCTGCCCCAACAAGTGACAGCATTTGCGGCCAACCTTGAAACACTGCAGACAAATTACATTGATTGTTGGGCTGGTTTGGAAAAACGGTTCGACGGGACAAAAGAAGGAAAGAAATGAAACTCGCAAGTTTAAAAAACGACTCACGAGACGGCAAACTCGTGGTCGTGACGACGGATTTGAGCCGATGCCGCGCCGTTCCGGAGATTGCGCGAACTTTGCAAACTGCCCTTGATAATTGGAAGGCAAAAGCGCCATTGCTTGCACAGGCGGCTCGGGAACTCAATAGCAATGCCAATATGGGTGAGCCTTATCGTGAGGAAAACGCGCATTCTCCCCTACCACGCGCTTTTCAATGGGCGGACGGATCGGCATACGTCAATCACGTCGAACTGGTGCGTAAAGCCCGCAAAGCTGAAATGCCCGCGTCCTTCTGGACGGATCCATTAATGTATCAAGGCGGGTCCGACAACTTTCTAGCTCCGCATGACCCTATAGCAATTGCAGATGAAGCATATGGTATCGACATGGAAGGCGAAATTGCCGTTATTATCGATGATGTGCCCATGGGTGCCGATCTGGATCAAGCGGCGGCATCCGTTCGTTTGATTATGATCGCCAATGATGTCTCTCTTCGCGGATTAATACCTGCGGAACTCGGCAAGGGTTTCGGCTTTTTTCACGCCAAACCTTCCAGTGCTTTTTCACCTGTCGCCGTGACGCCAGATGAACTTGGGCCAAATTGGCAGGACAGCAAACTCACATTGCCGCTGTTGGTGGACTATAACGGGTCGCCGTTTGGAAAAGCCAACGCTGGTATTGATATGACCTTCAACTTCGCAGAACTCATCCGCCATGCGGCGAAAACGCGGCCGCTATGTGCCGGTACGATCATTGGATCAGGGACAGTTTCGAACAAACTAGAGGAAGGTCCGGGGAAAGCCATCTCTGAAGGTGGCGCAGGGTATGCCTGCATCGCTGAGATTCGAATGATCGAAACCATCGAAACAGGCGCACCCATCACACCTTTCATGAAATTTGGCGATACAGTCCGCATCGAAATGCTCGATGCCGCAGGCAACTCCATCTTCGGCGCCATTCAACAAACCGTTGAAAAATACGCGCCGTCAAAAACGAATTAGGGAAAAGGACACAGCATGACAAAGGCATTTGCCTCACAGGGCGATATGGAAGAAAAAACCATTTCATTTACAGAAATTGGAAAAGACCTTTGGGCGTTTACAGCCGAAGGTGATCCCAACACCGGCGTCATCATTGGTGATGACAGTGTAATGGTCATCGATACGCAGGCAACGCCCCGCATGGCGAATATGGTTTTGGAGAAAATCCGCACTGTCACAGATAAACCCGTAAAGTTTGTCGTGCTATCCCATTATCATGCCGTTCGCGTTCTAGGCGCGTCGGCTTACGGCGCTGAGCAAATCATTGCATCGGATAAATGCCGTGCCATGGTCGCGGAACGCGGTCAAGAAGATTGGGATAGTGAGTTTGAACGATTTCCCCGACTCTTTGAAGGGTATGAGGACATTCCAGGCCTGACCTGGCCGACCCATACTTTCTCTGACCGAATGACTGTTTATCTTGGCAAACGGCGTGTTGATCTGATGCATCTAGGCCGCGCCCATACGGCCGGTGACGTGGTAACTTATGTCCCAGATGCAGAGGTATTATTCTCCGGCGATGTCGTTGAGTACCACTCGGCCTGCTATTGCGGCGATGGCCATTTTGGCGATTGGGGCAACACACTGGATGCCATCGCGGCGTTCAAACCAAAATCCATTGTTCCAGGGCGCGGTGCCGCGCTGGTTGGTGATGAGTTAGTTACCGCAGCATTGACCAACACCCGTGATTTTGTCGAAAGCACTTACCGACCTGCGGCGGCTGTTGCTGCTCGCGGCGGATCCTTGAAAGAGGCCTGGGAGGCTGTTCGCGCAGAATGCGATCCGAAATTTGCAGACTATGCGATCTACGAGCATTGCCTGCCGTTCAATGTAGCCCGTGCCTATGACGAAGCAAGAGGCATCGACACGCCAAGAATATGGACGGCTGAACGCGATAAAGAAATGTGGGCTTCACTGCAGGGATAAATCCATGCCGCACTATCAGGGAATACGGTATCCGTTCACTCCCCCACCCGAACTTGATCACAAGGTATCCGATCGTCATCCTGTGGCGATCATTGGCGCGGGCCCCATAGGCCTTTCCATGGCCATTGATTTAGCCATGCAGGGGATAAGGACTGTTGTTCTCGACGATAACAATGTGGTCTCCGTCGGATCCCGCGCCATTTGCTGGGCAAAGCGGACCCTTGAGATATTTGACCGACTGGGTGTGGCGGACAGGATGCTGGAAAAAGGCGTAACCTGGAAAGTCGGTCGATTGTTTCATGGGGAAAATGAGGTTTATAATTTTGATTTGCTGCCTAATGCCGGGCACAAGATGCCGGCGTTTATCAATCTTCAGCAATATTATGTCGAACAATATCTGGTAGAGCGGGCAGCCGAATTTCCAGGCCTTATCGAGATGCGTTGGCTGAGCAAAGTCATCGGCGAAAACATTGAGGCCGATTACGTGACCTTGCAGGTAGAAACGCCTGACGGAACCTATGACCTGTTGGCCGATTACGTGCTGGCTTGCGATGGTGCAAAATCGGGCATTCGCGAAAGAATGGGCCTGGCATTCAAAGGGCATCATTTCGAGGAACGCTTCCTGATCGCCGACGTGGAAATGGCCGAGAGCCCCTTCGACGACGAGGACACTCATGAACGCTGGTTCTGGTTCGAACCTCCGTTTCATTCGGGGCAGTCTTCGTTGCTCCATAAACAACCGGACAATATCTACCGCATCGATTTGCAATTGGGGCCGGATGCGGACCCGACCGAAGAAAGTAAGCCTGAAAAGGTCATTCCCCGGATCAAGGCAATTGTCGGCGAGCGCCCTTTCAAGTTGGATTGGGTAAGTGTTTATAGCTTTACATGTGCAAAGCTAGATCAATTTGTCCATGGCAGGGTGATCTTCATTGGGGACAGTGCTCATACAGTGTCACCGTTTGGTGCCCGCGGTGGAAATGGCGGTATTCAAGACGTCGACAACCTCGGCTGGAAGCTTGCGGCCACCCTCCACGGTCAGGCGGATCCAAGCCTGCTCGACAGCTATCATGAGGAACGGAGCATCGGCGCACAGGAAAACATCAAAAACTCCTCGCGTGCGACAAATTTCATGACGCCGAAATCAAATATGGAGCGCATTTTTCGCAACGAGATCCTGAATCTAGCGAAAGATTATCCGTTTGCCCGAACTTTGGTGAACTCCGGCCGGCTTTCCGTGCCCTGCTCTCTTGCCGGGCTTTCGCTTCAAACGACTTCAACCCTGGCCCGCGGCCTGACACCCGGTACGTCTTGCCCGGATGCAGAACTAGAACAAGGCGGCGAAAAAAGCTGGTTGCTCAATCATCTGGGAGGTGAGTTCGTGCTTCTAACAATTGGTGGATCGACAAGAAACCTCACTCTGGACGGGGTGCGCCATCTTCACATAAGGACGGATACCACCGTTGCTGGTTTGTATGACTGCACTGGAAATGTTGCGCAACAATATGGTGCTGATTTGGCCTATTTAATCCGGCCCGACCAACATATTGCTGCCTGCTTCGAATTAAGGGAGCCAGAAAAGCTGTTACCGGCTTTACAACGGGCGCAAGCAATTGAACCCCTGAAGGCCACTCAATGACACAAAAGGAAATTGGCGAAGACAACCTTCAAGAACATCGGGACGATTTCTACGAACTGCTGCTCAAGGCCCATGAGAATCTCAGCGATGACGAGTCTACCGCCTTGAATGCCCGGCTGGTTCTTCTCCTTGCCAATGAAGTCGGAGATTTTGACATCCTTAAAAAAATACTTAAAGGCGCCGTGACGCCATAATGCGGGAAAAGACCCATGAGCGATATTGTTCTGTATGACTACTGGCGCTCCTCGGCCAGTTATCGGGTGCGCATTGCCTTGAACTTAAAGCAGCTTGCGTACCAATCCAACGTCGTGGATCTTGCCGCCGGCGAGAAATTACTCAGCCATAATCCACAAGGTTATGTCCCGGCATTGATAATGAAGGGCAAAACCCTAACGCAATCCCTTTCCATCATCGAGTATCTTGATGAGCTTTACCCAGCTCCGCCCCTCCTCGGCGAAACCCCGGAGGCGAGGCAAATTGTTCGCGCTCTTGCCCATGTTGTCGCCATGGATATTCATCCCGTTTGCAACCTCAATGTGGTCAATTATGTGGCGGGTCGCGCTGTAGAGAACGATCATCTGAAAGAGGACTGGATGAAGCATTTTATCGAAAAAGGAATGACAGCCCTCGAGCAGTTAATCAACGATGCCGGTCCCGGACTTTTCTGCTTTGGCGATTACCCGACCCTTGCGGACATTTGTCTGATGCCACAAATTTATAATGCAGACCGTTGGGGTTTTGATATCGCGCCGTTAAGGAGAATATCGGCAATCGGCCAACGATGCGCCAAGATAGAAGCCTTTCAAAAAGCCCATCCTGACGCTGTTCGATAAACCCACACCGAACCTGCGTTTATCCTCCTGTCATCGATGCGTTGCCCATCGCATGACTTAGATATACCATCTTCAAACAGATCTAATAGGGGGAGTGACATGTCACATAGATTCCGGTTGAGTGGCGAAAAACGTCAGCGACATCTAGATGCCATTGCCAAACGTTTGCCGGAGCATCTTGCCCGACTGTCCTGGTCCGCGGAAACGCTCAAACAGGAGCGGCAGGAAAAACTGCGATCCCTTCTGCGGCATGCTGTTGAAAAGTCACCCTGGCACACGGAGCGATTGACGGGCATAGAGATTGAGACTTTTACAGAGGCGGATTTAACGTCTCTCCCCATCATGACCAAAGCAGATGTTATGGAAAATTGGGATCAAATCGTCACCGACAATCGGCTAACCCTAGAAGGTGCCAATAACCATATCACCCGGAAATTACGAGATCCTGATGCCCCCTACTACTATTTGGATGACTATGAAATTTTTGCTACCGGAGGTTCGACGGGATCGCGCGGTGTCTTCATCTGGGGATGGGAAGAATTTATTGAGATTGCCTGCTCAACTTTTCGATACCAAATGCGCGACGAACCCACCGAAACCCTGACAGGAGATCGCTTATTGGCTGTCGTTGAAGCCGGAGAAACTGTTCATGGCAGCCCTTTTGTTTTTTCGGTTAGCCCGGATCCGGATACGCGCGTCGATTGGTTCCCGGCCTCAACACCTATGAAAGAGCTGATCGCCCAGCTAAACGCAGCTCAGCCAACGCAAATCAATGGTTTTTCATCCGCTGTACAGGAGTTGGCCATCGAAGCCGTTGCCGGAAATCTAAAAATTTCACCGCACCGTGTCACATCTAATTCCGAACCCTTGCTTCCTGAAGCCCGGGCGGCAGCGAAGAAAGCCTGGGGAGTCGATATTAATAACATGTGGGGCTGCGTTGAAGTCGGCCTCATTGGCGTTGAATGCGACGCGCATCAAGGCATGCATATGACCGACGATATGGTGATTTGTGAGTTCGTCGATCATGATAACCAGCCAACGGACGATCCTGACAAAATTGATAAAATACTTGCGACTTCGCTTTTTGGAACAAGCCTGCCCATGATCCGGTATGAAGTTTCAGATATCGCCATTACGGGTAAGGAGTTGTGTAGCTGCGGTTCTGTATTTCCACTCATTGAAGAAGTCAGAGGCCGCGCCGACGACGCGTTTATTTACGATGGAGACATCAAAATTCACCCGCTGGTCTTTCGCACCCCTTTAGGGCAACATCCCCATATTGAAGAATACCAAATTCAACAAACGAAAACTGGCGCCGTAATATCCGTGGTATGTGCCGGCATTGTTGATCAAATGCTCCTGAAATCCGATATAGAAACAGCTTTGATTGCCCTTGGAATGTCCGCCCCGGAAATCATTGTAAATTTTGTGGAGGCTGTTCAGCGCCATAAAGAAACAGGAAAATTAAGACGGTTTATCCCTGTATAATTACGAAGATGGCTTGGCCTCAGGACCGTCCCATTGCCATACTCTTTGCCGACTTCCATTTGATTGAACATCCTGCAGCGGAAGTGGCCTAAATCCGTTTAACAGCTCATTCGCTGTTCCGACCGTCAGTATTTCGTCCACAATTGCATCAGAGGCTATCACAGCTTTTGCGTGGGAAATCGACATTTTTTCAAGCTGATTTACGACCGAAATAGCCTCGCCCGTAATACTCAATTGCTGATCGCCGGACGCGGCGCTGTCGTCGATCGAAAGCTGACCGTAATGCATACCAATACCAAATTTAAGCACCACCTCTTGCGGTAATTCTTGGTGACTGTGCCATTTGGAAATTTCTTCTGTTAGCTCGCGGGCGCACCGCAACGCATTAAGGCTGTCATTCTTATCCGCGTCCGGCAATCCAAAGATTGCAATGACCCCGTCGCCGCCAAAACTGTCCGCATATCCCGCATGCCTGGAAACGGTCACCTCGACGATACCTTGCAGGGAATGCCGTATCTGCGCCAGTCGCGTCGGCCCTAAGATGCTATTTGCCGCTTCGTACCCGGTCAAATCAACAAAAAGTAACGCCACGTCGAAATGATAGGCTGCAAGATCTGCTTTTTTAGGTACTTCCCCAGCTTCAACTGTATCTTCTTGTGCAGGAGGCGCTGTCGGTGAAGAGGTTTTCGTAACAGGCATCAACTCCGGAATTAGGTCATCTTCTAGTTCTTCTGAAGTTTCAAATATTGTGGGGCTTTCGCCGCCTGTCTCGTCGACAACCTCTTCCGCAATTTCTACAACTGCAACGTCATCGCCTTCTCTTCCTTCATTAGACGCGAGTTCTTCGTCGTCGATTGCGGCAATCTTTTCAAAAGCCCGAATGACCGAGTCGATTGGGCTGGCCAGTTCAACTTCACTCATTTCTGAGCGTGAAAGGCTGTCTGCCCCTGTTGGTTTTTCAAGAAATAGCGGCTCGTCGATTACATCTGACTGTTCTGCAGCAGAGATTTCCTCTTGCACGGCCTCTAAGGCCTCGCCTTCCTCCATATCCGTGACATCTTCTTCTATAACAGGCACCATGTCAGTGAGCACCAGTTCTTCTTCAGCGGATTGCGTCTCCATTGCTTTTGCCAGAGCCGCCTCTTCTTCTGCTGCGGCTTCTTCAGCGGCGATAACATTCTTAGCCTTGCGCACCCGCTCTGCTATCCAGGGGGCCGCGTATTTAGTGGTATCATTTTTCTCTGCTTCTTCGATCGCCCGTGATCGCCTGTTTGATACGTTCTTCGCGTAAAACAGATACGCAGTGCATAAAAGGACCGTCCCCAGTGGAAAGGTCAGATTGAGCCATATATTAATCAGCGTAAAGGCTTTGAAATTTAGCGCTGTAATTAACGCGCCCATAAGCAAACCCAATGTTAAGACGACGATCCCGCTTCGCAAAGTTGCGAAAAGAGCAAAAAATACCCCAAGAATTGCGATCAGGACGATATCGAGGATTATTACCTGTTGTGACCGGTCCAGCGGATCAACGCTCAGCAAATTATCAATGGACGTTGCAAGGACTTCGATATTTGGCAATGTTGAATCAAATGGGGTCACGGACGTCGCCTGTTGATCCGTCGTAACCGCGCCAAGCAGCACAATTTCGAAGTTATTTTTTGACTCCGGCACGTCAAGAAGCTCCGAGAGGGTGCGATATCGATAGCTTCCCACTGGACCCCTGTAATTCAAAGCCATTTGCATGGTCGAATCTGTTGGAATATAGTTGCTGCCAATTTGTAAACTAGATCCAAAGAAAACACTGACATCGCTAGAAGCTATATTCATAAAGGTCGTGGCCGCTTCAATCGCAAGAGACGGTAAATACTCCCCCTTATAGCCGATGACCGGATAGGCAAATTGCCGATACATCGTTCCATCATCAATGTGAGTTTCATGGCCTGGTATCGACACCGAAAGAATTTGTCGGGGTGGCGCCACGACAGCTTGTGGATTGAGGGGCAATTTCGGCGCCATATCATCGCGGAACCGATAGACGCGATAGGCTGTTTCACTGATGGCCTCGGGGATATCAGTTCGGTCTCCCGAATTCAGCGTGAATTTATACGGGACAAGAATGCGGTCAGACCGGGACAAGGCGGTAATCAATGCTTTGGATAACACCGACTCGTTTTCAGCGATCTTTCCGACTGTGAGGTGATCCATCAATGTATGATCAAAAACAATTACACTTGCTTCATTCTCTGTCAGATACTCAATCGCCAGGGTGACGTTTGTCAAAATCTCGTCAGGTGTCTTCAGCCGATCTTCTTCCAAAAGAACAATTTCGATACTTCGATCCGCAGGAATTGGGCCGCGCAGCATAAATTTTGCGGACAGCAATTGGTCTTCTACTTGCCTGAGAACAAGAAGATGCCGAGCATTGATAAAACCGACGACAATGGCAGCACAAATCCCAAGCACAATCATTGCCTGGCTCAGTCGACCTATGGGTGCTGGAAGTCTTTGTGCCATAATTTCAGGCCGATTTAATAATTGGGTTAAAAAACATATTCAGGCGTACCGCACAACATTCGAGTCATTTGAACCACAAAAATTCACTTTATTATCGGTAATATTCATAAACAAGCCTAACATCATCGGGCTATGTTACTAACCTTTTTTGAGTAACACTCATAGGCATAAAGTATTATTTCTCGAAATAATTAGAGGATTGTTCCCCTTTATTTCTCCCCCGAAATACTGGAAAATACGCCCTCATGGATCTGACAAGGGAACTAAATTAAACAATGGATAACCATCAAAAAAATCAACCGCTCATCGATCCTGAAGAAATTGTCGAAGGAATTCTTGAATGGGTCGAAATTGAGAGCCCCTCTACAGACAAAATGGCCGTCAATGAAATGGCGAAACTTGTTGAAGCTCAATGTCTTTCAGCTGGCCTCACTGTGGAACGAACTGCGGGGGAAGAAGGTTGGGGAGATCTTATCAGGGCCCGCGCCCCTCATCCAGACCAAGACATACCCGGTATCCTGATCCTGAGCCATATCGATACCGTACACCCACTCGGCACCAAAGAAGGTGACAATCCTATACGACGCGAAGCGGACAAGCTTTATGGTCCCGGAATATATGATATGAAAGCCGGGGCGTATCTGGCCTATTACGCCTATCGCCATCTTTTACGGCAGGGCAACAGCCCGAAATTACCGGTAACCTTCATGTTTGTGCCCGAAGAAGAGGTTGGTAGCCCGTATAGTCGCAAATATATTGAAGAAGAAGCCGCCAAAGCCAAATATGTACTGGTAACCGAACCCGCCCGGGACGGCGGCAAGATTGTCGTGGCCCGTAAAGGCTGGGGTAATTTTCAGCTAAAAACCACGGGCGTACCAGCGCATGCCGGCGCCAAACATGAAGACGGGCGCAGCGCCATCAAGGAAATGGCCCGCCAAATCCTCGATATTGAGGCGATGACCGATTATGAGCGCGGCATCTCCCTCAATGTGGGGTTAATCGAAGGGGGTACGGGAACCAATGTCGTTCCCAGAGAATGCCACATCAACGTTGATATGCGCGTCACAACCGTGCAAGACGGAGAAGAGATGGTCGCCGTCATGCATGGATTGACGGCGTATGACCCGGACGTAACTTTAACAGTGGGCGGCGGCATGAACCGTCCGCCTTTTGAGATGAACGATGCAACCGCCGCCTTGTTCGATATTGCCCGCAACGCCAGTCTCGAGCATGGTCTCGACTTGCAATACACCACCATGACCGGCGGCTGTTCCGACGGTAATTTTACCGGAGCCATGGGCGTTCCCACCTTGGATGGGATGGGAGCGGACGGGGCTGGCGCCCATACGCTGGATGAATTTATCCTGATCTCTTCGTTGGAACCAAGAGCCAAAACCTGGGTCAAATTGCTCGAACGGCTCGAATAATTACTCGATTGAAGCGGCAACGTAACAATTGAAACATTAAACCAGAAAACCAGACATGCTGTTGAAACCAACGACCTTCATATTCTAATCATCAGAGAAAAAGAGACTGTAGAAAAACTACACCCTCGATTTGGCGATAAACGGAAGGAAATTGGACATGACATTCGCATACATAGACCATACAGAAACTCAGACAGCCTCAATCGGCAAAATGGCCGTCATCGTTTTAATACGTGCCGCCGAAGAAATGTTGAGCGCTTGCAAGTCAGCCCGTCATAAATGGGAATACCATAAATCAGTTGCTGAATTTTCCGGCATGAACGATCACATGCTGCGGGGTATCGGCATCCACCGGTCGGAAATAACTGCCATTGCTGATCACGGAGCGGATTTGTCGAAAGCGCGTTACTATCGATAAGCGGCGCTGACGCGCCGCTTGCTCTTCCCGACAATAACGTCCGTTTTCTCCGTGTCGCCAAGATTTATCCAACCTGCCCTTTACCTTCCGCCTGTATTTTGAAATACTGTTTTCACACGGTCGTCAAAAATAAGAAACCGGCAGCCCGACGGGGAGGGAAAATGACACCACCAGATTATGTAAGGCTGAGACAGATCTGCCTTGCCACAACCGATATCAAACAAGCCGAACATGACTTGTCCCGTCTTCTCGGCCTGGATGTCTGCCATCGCTCTCAGCTTGAAAATTTTGGCCTCGAAAATATCATGTTCGCCATCAATGGGACCTTTCTGGAGGTTGTGGCGCCGGTTACAGAAAAAACCACTGTTCACCGATTTCTAGCAAAAAACCAGGGGCGCGGCGGCTATATGGCAATATTTGATTGCAGCGATGTTGCCAAACATAAGGCCCTTGCTGGGGCAGCGGGCGTCGACCCTATCTTCGAAAGATACAACGAAAAAGCAGATTTGTTGCAACTGAACCCGAAGCAAACAGGTGCCACCATGGTGGAGTTTGATCACCATTATGGTGGAGACGATCGACTTGGTCGCTATGAATGGGCCGGGGATAACTGGCAAGACCATCTGAGCACTGATGTTACTTCCGATATTCTGGGGATAGAGTTCTGTAGCCCGAAAGCAGCTATGAGAGCGGAATTATGGGCAACGCTTTGTGATAAACACCTGCAGTCCGGTGAAGCCGGCATTCAGGATATCAAACTTGACTACGGTGTCCTCACCTTCCGCCAGAATACAAATAGTCCGCAGGAATTGCTGACAACCATCAACATGACTGTCAAAAATCGATCCCAGGTTCTAAAAACCGCGAAAGAACTGGACTGTCCTGTGACAGACAATAGTTTTGATTGCTGCGGGGTCACGTTCCGACTGCAATCCGCCGCCTGAAGAAACAAGAGCGAGGTGGCGTCATGGCGTCACATAACCGCCAAAAGAGAGGCTTAGTATGACAATTCTTGACCTAGATAATTTTGAAACCGATTTCTGGAAAGATGTCGAAAAACGAAAAACCTGGGATCAAATCATCCCCGGAGAGCTGCGCGATACGCGCCCCGTTACCCTCACCAAAGAAGTCATCGCCCGATATGCGGATGGTGTTGGCGAAGATAATCCCATTTACTTTGACGAAGCTTATGCGAAAACAACCCCGTATGGCGGCATTATTGCCCCACCCTCAATCCACATCCTTCTGATGTTTGCCTGTACCACGACCGAGGATTGGATGCGGTCGCCCGGCACCATAAATGCCGGCCAGAATTGGTCGTACCATATTCCCATCAGACCCGGAGACACGATTACCATGCGCGGAACGGCCCTCGATCGGTTTATCAAGAAGGATCGGTTGTTTGCCGTACATGAAAACACCTTCACCAACCAACATGGACAAGTTGTTTGTACCGGTCGCGGTCAAACAATTCGGCCCAATTAACCTAAAGAGGGATCCGATCCATGACTGCACAGCACCAATACGACCAAATCCAAACCGGAGAAGTTATTACCGGGCGCGCCTTTACTGTGACCCGCGAGACCATTCAGGCTTTCGCCGACGCTTCTCTTGATTACAATCCGTTGCATTTCGATGATAAATACATGGAAAATACTTTCGGAAAAACCAGTTTTGACGGGGTCATCATGCATGGGATGCAAAATTTTGCCCTCATATCCCGTACCTTGACAGACTGGCTCTTGCCAAAAGGCGGATTTCACCGGCGGCTGGAAACCCGTTGGCTAAAACCCGTGCAACTGGGTCATACCATCACGGCCACGGCCACCCTGACCCAGAAAAAACAAACCGATAAAGGGTTCTGGGTGATGTTCGATATTGAGGTGACCAATCACCTTGGCGGACTGGTGGCAGCAGGCAACGCCATGGCTGAATTTCTCGACGTTATCCCCGGCAAACCAGAATAAAGGGCGTGAACGACCGGCTTTAGACGGATACGGCTAACGGCCCTAGTCTGCTGATGGCGGTGCATAAATTGTCGTAATTGTTTCTTTCCAGTCCGCATCCGTCGCGAAATCCGTCGGGCGGGAACAGGTAATGCCGCGGTCTTCAAGGTCATTGCAAAAAATATCTGTAATCAACTTCGTATCGAGATCATAGCTGTGATTGTCATATGAGGCGGCCATCTCGGCTGTCTCAAAGCAATAGGCTTTCCACAAAATGGACAAGCGAACCTTATCAAACGGAAACGATGCAAGGCGTTTCCCATCTTCCATTACCTGCCACTTGTCATCCTGTGTCAGCTCCAACGTGGCATCATATCCGATAGTCTCATAATCGCTGTATTCCTCGGGGCTGCCTACACCGCCCACCCGATGATACATATATTCATTATCTGCCAGCACGCAGGTGTTGGAGAACGGAGGCCGTTCCGTCACCGAAGGTTCGTTGAGGCCATTGGGCCAATACTCAAAATCGCCGCCCTCACCATCGTAAAACCAGGTTATGGCCGAGGCGACCGGGATCGCCCAGTCATGAAACAATCCTGAATACCCCATGGGCGCCAACATCCAGCTCGGCACTTCTCGGTTGGTGACACCGCGAAAAAACGGGAGATCCTGATGGCAGGGGGATGATGGCGCTGGCAAGTTCAAGTTTGTCATCATGGCGACGGGCCGAATAACCTCGGCCTGAAAGGAGGTTTTTGCGGCCTCGATAAATCTTTCGTTGTTGAAAAACGGCTCCGCCCCCTCCATCACAACTTTTCCGCCGAGGGCCCAGAAATTTCGAAACCAGCCGGCTGATGTTTCCCCGACATTCCTGTGAACGGCAGAAAGAGTTTTATACGGGCTGCCTTTTTTCAAGAGATCCATAACTGCGCCCGGATTCTCAAACGCGGCGTCGAGCTTCACCGGGGGAGCCAGAAGGTTTTTTGGTCGAATGGTTTGTAAAACACCCATTTTCAGATCCTTTTTTAGCTACTATTACACACCTATTGCGATCAGGCAATAATCTACGCCCGCGCTATAATCGGTAACATGGAAGGTAAAGAGACCTGCCTTGAGCATTCAAAAAATCACTCTGCCGGTGTGCCAGAAAGATTTTCGTCGATAATACGCTGCGCCGGTAATAATAAGGCGGCACCGGTTATACAACAGGCCGTTAATGCGGCAACAACCATGACTCTATCGAAACCTTCTCCGGATTCGAGGATATAACGGGCGACCAAAAGAGCGAGCGCCCCAATGACCAAATTCAAAAGCAGTTTTACCGACAGGATTTTTGCGCGCCATAAGTCAGGTACATATCGGGATATCACGGCATCCGTAATGGGAATTTGGCCAAAGACGAACGCCATCGCCGCTAAAGCCGAGAAAAACAAGGCCAAATTGGTTTGCATGGACATCAACCCGATCAGCAACGGCTGAGCAACAGCGACAACCAGCAGGACGGTCCGGATATCATGGCGATCAATCAGACGTCCGACAACAAGCTGGGCAAAGGCCGCGATCGCATAAACCAACGCCGCTAGCAAGCCTGTTGTTGCGACATTCACGGTTAATTCGGGCATACTGACTTCAAACATCCGCGGGATGACAAATGTCATGGTCCCGAAGACAAAACCACCCGCCGACGTGACGAGAGCTATGGCAAGCAGAGCCCGCGGCCAGCCGGGCGTAAATCCAACCATCGCCTTTTCGGATGCAGACGATACCGGCGGCCGAACACGGCCCCGCCGGACGAAGACAATAAAACCAACACCCGTGACAATGGCCAGCACGCCCGGAACAATGAAGGCCAGCTGCCAGTTATAATCGGCGAGGATGAAGCCGGTCAAAAGTGGGGCGGCCGCAACACCCATGTTACCCCACACACCGTTGGTGCCAAGGCGCCAGCCAATTTTTCCGCCGCCTTGGATGATCATGGCAATGCCAACCGGGTGGTAAATCGCTGCAAAAATGCCGATGGCCGCCAAGCCAAAGGCCATTTGCAAGGGGGTCTGCGCAAAACTGGTGGCAATAGCCGAGACCCCAATACCAATAAAAAACACCGCAATCATGCCATTTCGTTGCCATTTATCGGCCAAATGCGCCGCCAAAGGAGCGCAAGCCCCAAACAGAACAAGCGACGGAATGCCATATGGGATCATTTCGGCGTAAGCGCCATCCTTTGCCAAGCCAAAGGACAGGCCGGCACTGAAGGCTGCCTTGGCGAATATTAGCATGAATAAATGGTCGACAAAATGACCAAAATTCAAAAAGGTAAAGCGTAATTTTTGGGCGTTCACGGCCAAGATCCGATCGTTGAGGGGTTTCTTTTCTGGCATTTTAGCATACGGAAAAGAGTGTTGTCCCAATACAATCGCGTATAACGGGATTTTCGTTGTTTTCTAGGTAAAATTTGTCGTTGCAAATCCCGGAATTCACCCTAATATAGCCGCCAACTCATCGGGGCGCCCAAAGGGCTGAGAAGCGAAAGAAGCTGACCCGTAGAACCTGATCTGGTTAGAACCGGCGTAGGGATTTGAGGGCAGGTTCATCTTCGTTTCGGGTAATCCATGTTCGCTAACCTTCCGCCAACATCTTATGGTGGAGCGGGATATGAACGAAGAATTGGCACGACACCATCTCAGCTTGATACAGGGCCAGCGGCCCGCTGTACATTGCCTGACAAATACAGTCGTCCAAAGTCTGACAGCCAATATGCTATTGGCCATCGGCGCTATTCCTTCAATGTCATCGGATATAACGGAAGTAGCCGATTTTACGGCCCGCTCCCAAGCGCTGCTCATCAATCTTGGCACATTGGATCCGGGACGAAAAGACGCTATCCAAGCCGCCATTACTTCTGCGAAGAACAATAATATCCCTTGGATACTGGATCCGGTTCTCATTGACAGAGCCCCGGCGCGATTGGCCTACGCACAAGAGCTGATTGGGCAAGCACCAGCTATTATTCGGGGAAATGCCGGGGAAATCGCGGCGTTGGGCTCGGATCCGAAATCATTGGCCCAAAGCAGCCAATCGATCGTCGCCGTGACCGGCGCTATAGATTTTGTCACCGATGGTCACCGGGAATCCGAGCTTCGGGTTGGTCATGACCTTATGAGCCGGGTCACCGGTATCGGTTGCGCTGGAACTGCGGCCATCGCCGCATTTTGCGCGGTGGTTACTGACGCCGACTATTTCGACGCCGTTGTATCCGGCCTCTATATTTTAGGCAAATCGGGCGAAAATGCTGCCCGAAAAGCACCCGGACCTGGCGCGTTTGCCGCAACAATTCTCGACGAAGTATATTTTACCAGCCAATCTTCCTCAACCGAAGGATCCCCAAAATGAGCACTCGCATATCCCGGCGCAACCTTCTGAAAACAGCAAGTATCGCTGCGCCGGCCGCCGCTGCGACATTGATCAGTTCACCGGCACGAAGCACGGAAGCTTTGCAGTGGAAAATGGTCACCTCCTGGCCAAAGGGCGCGCCTGGTGTTGGAACAACTGCGCAAAGACTGGCGGACCGCATCACCGCGATGAGCGACGGAAAACTTAGCGTCAAGCTCTATGGCGCGGGGGAACTTGTGCCACCATTAGAAGTTTTTGGGGCCGTGGGTGAAGGGGTCGCTGAACTTGGTCATACGGCTTCTTTCTTTTGGCAGGGCAAAGCAAGGGCAAGCGTGTTTTTTACAACAGTTCCCTTTGGCCTTACATCTGCAGAGCATATTGCCTGGGTAAATCAGGGCGGCGGACAGGCCCTCTGGGATAAACTGTACGCCCCTTTTGATATTAAGCCCTTCATGGCCGGAAATACCGGAATACAGATGGGCGGCTGGTTCAAAAAAGAGATTACCTCTTTGAAAGATCTCCAAGGGCTTAAAATCAGAAGTGCCGGTCTTGGCGGAGAAATTTATAAACAGATGGGAGCAACTGCGGTTTTATTACCGCCCGGTGAAATCTATTCTGGACTACGAAGCGGCGTTGTCGATGCAGCCGAGTTTTTAGGCCCTTGGAGCGACCGGGCTTTTGGCTTCTACAAAGCTGCCCCCTATTATTACTGGCCGACATTCAACAAGCCCAATGGCACTGCAGAATGCCTTGTCAACAAATCTGCATTTGAAGCACTCAGCCCGGATTTGCAGGCGATCGTCCAAAATGCCTGCGAAGCTGAAAATGCCTACGCGCTTTCAGAATCTGATTGGGAAAATGCCCGGGCGTTAGCGGCCCTGATCGATGACAAGAAAGCTCAGGTTCGCGAGTTTCCGTCAGATATCATGGCAAAAGCAAAATCGCTGACGCCCGGCATATTGGAGAAATTTGTCTGGGGCGATCCGCTTGCTGAGGAAATTCTGTCGTCTTATCGTCAGGCCATGGCTTTGTCAAAAACATGGGCAAAAGTGGGAAGGCAGGCCTTTTTAACGGCACGTGACAGCTGAAATAACTGCCTAATAACAAAAAACTGAAAAAATAGTCTCTCCGTTTGTCGATTAGCGGTCCAGCCGTTCGTCTTATAGATATCCCGCATACCGGCTTATGCCATTTTCGCGGAGAAAATATCTAATAACTCAAGACGGAGAGGTTTCATGTTGAAAATTTACGGTTTTGGATTGTCGCAACCCACAAACGCCGTACGGATGGTCGCGAACGCCCTTAAAATTCCCTACGACTACATCGAGCTCAATGCGCCGGAAGGCGAGCATCGGGCACCGGATCACTTACAACGCCATCCAGCCGGGAAAATGCCGGCCATCGAAGACGGTGATCTTACGCTTTTTGAAAGTACGGCTATTATGAAGTATCTTTGCAAGAAAGCGGGGTCGAGTATGTATCCAGAGGATATCATAGAACAGGCAACTGTCGATCAATGGTGCTCCTTCGTGTCTGTCCATATTTATATGGCGTTCAGTCGAATTGTCTTTAACCGCCTGCTCGCGCCGCAACTCGGCCTTCCCGTTGACGACGCGTCAGCAAAAGCCGGAGTGGAGTTTTTGGATCGTTTTTTGCCTGTGGTTGATCGACAGTTGTCGCAATCTAAGTTTATCGCCGGGGACAGGATGACAATTGCCGATATCAATCTGCTCGCCACTATCGATCCGGTCGACGCCCTGAAAATCGACCTGTCGATGTATCCTCACCTCAGTGTCTGGCGTGAGGCGTTAATACCACAAGCTTTTTATCAAGACGTTCATGCCTTTTATGGACAAGCCGCCTAAAGCACCGATTTATTTTCAAAGGAGAAGACAGATGCAATATTTACTTATGATTTACAGCGCCCAAGGCGCCGGACCCGAGTATGGAACGCCGGAATTTGGAAAGCTTATGACGGGCTACCAGACAATGACAGCAGAGGCCCGCGATAACAACGTCATGGAAGGCGGTGAGCCCTTGCAGGGAATTGAAACGGCGACCACTGTGCGTGTTCGTAATGGCAAAACAGAAATCACCGATGGCCCCTTTGCAGAGACGAAGGAGCAGCTCGGCGGATACTACTTGCTCAATTGCAAAGACCTTGATGAAGCCTTATCCTATGCCGCAAAAATACCCACGGCTGAGTTCGGATCTATTGAGGTTCGACCGATCTGGGATATGACCTCTGTTTCGGAGTAAAAATTGTAGATGACAATGGACAACAGCGCGCGCGTTATCGAACAAGTCGTTCGCGAAGAATGGGGGCGCGTTTTGTCCATTGTTGTCAGCTATACACGTGATCTGGAACTGGCTGAAGATGTAACGCAAGAAGCCGTAATCGCCGCACTGACACATTGGAACGAAAAAGGAATACCAGGCTCACCCCTTGCATGGCTTTTACAGACAGCGCGCCGCAAGGCGATCGACCGCATTCGGCGCCACCGCAATTTCGAACGCAAACGCGCTGAATATGAACTTCTTCTAGAACTGGAACAAAGAGCAGATCCAAATGATAGTTTAAAAGAAGAAGATGCCCATATCCCAGACGAACGATTACGCCTGGTATTTACCTGCTGCCATCCCGCGCTGGCGGAATCCTCGCGCATTGCATTGACCTTACGGACCTTGGGCGGATTGACAACCGCGGAAATCGCCCGGGCATTCCTGGTATCAGAAGAAACCATGGCCCAGCGCCTGGTGCGGGCAAAGCGAAAAATTCGCGCCACCAACATCCCATACGAGATACCGGAAGCAGATTTACTTGAAGAACGCCTTCAATCGGTATTATCGGTTCTCTACTTGATTTTCAATGAAGGGTTTTCTGTAACAACCGGTGAAAATTTATCTCGGCTGGACTTAACTGATGAAGCAATTCGCCTGACACAGATGCTCGCGCATCTCATGCCAAATACACCTGAAATCATGGGGTTGCTCGCTCTGATGCTCCTCCATGATGCCAGAAAACAAGGTCGGGTGGATGCGGTTGGCGCCATGGTGCCTCTGAATGCACAAGATCGCTCCTTATGGCATAAAACTCAAATCCAAACCGGCTGCAAAATACTAAAGCAAGCGCTTCGACTGGGTGCACCTGGACCATACCAAATTCAAGCCGCTATTAGCGCCATACATGCAGAAGCCAAAACACATGAAGCAACTGACTGGCAGGAAATTTCACTGCTTTATGAAAGGCTTTATGAATTCCAACCCTCCCCAATTATCTTGTTAAATGGGATAGTAGCTCAATCTTATGCCCTCGGACCGGAGCGCGCGCTTGGAGCATTGAGCAATCTAGAAAATATTGGCCAATTGATAGAGTATCAGCCTTTTTACGCGGCAAAAGCAGATATTTTTCGGCGCGCCGGGCAATTTGACAATGCTGTCATCGCCTATGAAAAAGCAATTGACCTTTCTGGAAATCAGAAAGAAAAAGATTTTTTGGTCAATCGATTGACTGAACTAAAGGTGCAGGCGGATCCTAGGAAAATTGCCGAAAAATAGGATTTGTCAATTACCCGAAACAGAATCCACCGCACCAAATACGTCCTCTAGTCGAGCAAGATTCTCAGACGATAAAGATCCGCCAAGGATGGAACTGATATTTTCTGTCAAATGCTGGATCTTTCCGGTACCGGTCAGAACAACATCGGCACCCGGCTCGTGCCGGCAAAACCGATAGGCCGCTTCAACAACCGAGGTTGCATCGCCGTTCTCCATAATAAAGTCAAAAGCCGCAGCCGCATCGACTTTGGTGGAATCCACTGCAGCCGCTTTCACTAGCTCAGCGACGAGGGCTGCGAGCTCCTGTGGCTTACTTAACGCACGACGAACAGCGAACATTATTAAAGTACCAATATTCTTTTCCAGAGTTGCCTGAAACACCCGATCCCGCGCCGACGGGTTGATCATATTGAAACCGGCCATCACCACATCCCAATACTCATCTTGAAGCGCCTGCATCAACATCCGGTGCTGCGGATCAACGATAAACCGTTCTGTTAGCCCTAAAAACCGTATTTTTCCCTGCCTTTGCAGATCATGAAGAGCCGGGACTAGTTCTTCCACACATCGCGCATACTGATTTGGCGCAACACCATGAAGATGGAGGATATCAACATAATCCGTTTTCAGCCTTGTGAGCGATTTTTCAAATTCCCGTTTAAAATCGACCGCACTGATAAGATTTGAAGATAAGGGATCTTCCCCGTGCGCAACAACCGGCTGTTTCGTCGAAATCACAGTCGATGCGCGTTTGCCGGCAATCGCCTTGCCAACAATCTCCTCTGTGCCGTAAATGGCGGCCGTATCAATGAAATTTATGCCTTGCTCCAGCGCGGCTGTTACCACAGCAACTGAATTTTCTTCAGAATTTCCGTAAGACATGCCCAAACGGCTATGTCCACCACAGCCAAGCCCGGCAACGCTAACTTCGAGACCTGTCCGCCCTAGAGTAACATATTCCATTAGTCTACCGTCGGTATGTCCATTGTAAATTTAGGCAAGTGATACCCTTTTTGGACGGCCGGGCGGCTCGCGATTCGATTATACCAAGCCTTTACGTTAGGGTAATCATTGAGGTTAATTGTCTGCCATTCGAACCGGGATATCCACGGCCAGATGGCAATATCCGCGAGACTGTAACTTCCCGCGACATAGTCACGATCTGCCAATTGCTGATCGAGGACGCCGTAAAGGCGCTTGGCTTCATTCAGATATCGTTCTTCTGCATAGGGTGCTTTGCCCGGATTAAATTTGGTGAAATGATGAACTTGGCCGCACATCGGACCAAGTCCGCCCATCTGCCACATGAGCCATTCCATCATTTCCCAATAGGCGTTTTCTTCGGCCGGAATAAGATTGCTGCCCGCCTTTTTCGCCAAATAGAGCATCATGGCGCCAGATTCCATCATTCTCACGCCAGTCTCATGATCAAAAATTGCTGGTATTTTACCGTTAGGAGCAATTTCCAAGAAGCCTTCGTCTTTTTGCTCACCCTCCGTAATATTGATGGATTTTACGGTATACTCTAAACCAAGCTCTTCGAGCAGAATAGAAACCTTACGGCCGTTGGGCGTTGTCCAAGTATAAAGATCAATCATTTTAGCGTTTCCTACTCATAATATGTGTCGAGAACCCGCGAAAGCAGGTCCCAAATGTCAATGTTTCTTAGAAATTCCGACTATTTTTCAGTGGGGGTGGTCTGCTTCTCCCTGTGCCCGAGCTTCCGACAGACTCTGTTGCGGCGTCAAAGCTTCCGGATCAACCACAATTTCAATAACTGCTGGTTTGCCACTGGCAACAGCCTGCTCATATATATCGGCAAATTCCGACGTTTTGGTGACAGTCGCCCCAAACGCACCGTACGCCCGTGCAAGAGCGGCAAAATCGGGATTAAATAAATCCGTTGCGTATACGCGCGTCGGATATCCTCGCTCCTGATGCATTCGAATGGTGCCAAGCATGCCATTATTCACAATAATAAAAATTACCGGCGCATTGAACTGCATGGCCGTTGCCAGTTCCTGACCTAACATCATAAAACAGCCATCGCCATTAAAACTGACGACGGTTCGGTGTGGTTCGGTTATTTTTGCGCTGATTGCAGCTGGCACACTATATCCCATGGCGCCGCTGGTCGGTGCGAGCTGAGTGCGATAGCACTTATGTTGAAAATATCTATGGACCCATACTGTATAATTGCCGGCTCCGGCTGTAACAATGGCATCTTCTGGCAAAATATTATTCAGATGGGCCACAATCTCCGCCATATTCACCTCGCCCGGCACTTCTGTCGGTCGCAACCGTTCCTGGTAATCTGCCGACGCACTCTTTACCCATTCTGCTCGCGCACTCTCAGCATCCGCTGGTGCAAGAGCTTTAACTGCTTTGGCAAATTCAGGCATACGGGCATTGATCGCCAAATCCGGCAGGAAAACCCGCCCCAATTCTTCAACACCGGGATGTACATGAACCATATCCTGAAGCGGTTCTGGCAACCCAATCAGAGAGTATCCCTGGGTCGTCATCTCCCCGAGGCGCGGGCCAACAACCAGCAACAAGTCACTTTCCTGAATCCGTTTCGCCAACTTCGGGTTAAGACCAATGCCAACATCACCAGCGTAATTGGGATGGCGATTATCAAAACAATCCTGCGACCGAAGAGACGCGCAAACGGGTATATGATGTGCCTCGGCAAAGTCCTGGATGTCATTGACGGCTGCTTGTGTCCAGGTTGCGCCGCCAACAATCATCAAAGGTTTTTCGGAGGCCGCTAACCGGGACGCCAAATCCGTCATGGCATCTGTGCTCGGTGCAAGACTGGGTGCGATCGCTGCGCGACTGATATCCGCCACGCTCACCTCGTCACGAAGCATGTCTTCTGGCAGCGCCAGAACCACCGGACCCGGACGGCCCGATAACGCTGTATGATAAGCACGGCTGATATATTCAGGAATACGGCTGGCATCATCTATTTGCGCCACCCATTTCGCCATTTCGCCGAAGACCTTGCGATAGTCCATTTCCTGAAAAGCTTCCCGATCCACCATGTCGCGGGCTACCTGTCCGATGAACATAATCATCGGCGTGCTGTCCTGATAAGCCGTATGCAGACCAATGGCCGCATTGGTCGCACCGGGTCCTCGAGTCACCATGCAGATGCCGGGACGTCCGGTCAATTTTCCATAGGCTTCTGCCATATTTGAGGCCCCGCCTTCATGGCGCGTATTGACCATCTTTATGGAATTGGCATGATTATAAAGGCCATCAATAACGTCGATATAACTCTCCCCTGGGACACAATAAACGGTGTCCGTACCCTGGATTGCCAGTTGGTCCGCAAGCACATGACCACCGGTTCTTGTTTTTAAGGGCTTACTCATTCCACTTCCTCTTGATTTTATCGGAGAGCCAAAGGCCTGTTCCATGTCATACGGCGCTAAATGTCGTCGCCACTTCCTCGTACCAGAACTGTGTCATCGGGTCTATGCCGGAGGTTCTTTATCAATAATACAACTGCAAAAACCACCATGATGCCAGCTAGAACGGGACGAACGTAACCCCCCATCATAAACACGGGCACCGCCAATATAACAGCAAATACCGGAACAAAATATCGTGTCCATGCCGCCGTGCCCCGGCGTTTCTGATATACCGGGAAAATGATCGACATGAATCCCAACAAAATGAAGAAAAGCGACCAGGGCCGGGTAAAGAATGGAGATAGATCATCAGATATTGCCAGCGATTGAGCCAAACTGGTTTCGGCTATGGATCCCAGCACGGCACCCAGAATGATCGGAACAATGGGAAAACCTAAAGACCGCATAACAAAGCCCAAGACGCCAAACCAAAACAGCGTCCACATATCGAACTCAACATTATTCAATGCAAACACGCCGATGGAACAGTAAAACAGGATCACCGCCGTCAACATATACATTTTGACTTTGGTGATTTTGACGAAGCCACGCAAGGTGATGGATTGCAGGCCCAGCATCATAAAATTCGCGACAAAGAACGAGATAAAGATGGCATAGGCGAGCACAGGCTCGTCAGAAATAAAAGACGGACTGGGGATCACGTCATGGATAAGCAGCGCACCGAGCATAACGGCGGTGACAATATCTCCTGGTATCCCCAACGCCATCATAACAATCAATGCGCCACCCGCCGTTGCATTATTTGCCGCCTCCGGCGCGACAATGCCGTCGAGGCTTCCCGTGCCAAATTCCTCTGGGTTTTTGGAGGCTTTTTTGGCTTGATCATAGGCCAAAATATTGGAAATTGTGCTGCCCGCTGCCGGAAGAACACCGACGAAAACACCCAGTAAAGAAGACCGTAGTAAATTAAACCATCGCTTCAAAACTTCCGCCGCCGCTTTTCGATGTTCTATCCGTACGGCTGTTGCATCGTTACCACCCAAGCTCTTGTGGGCGCTAGAAGGGTCCCTGATATCTCCCAACAACCGGCTGAAGGCAAACAAACCAACCAATACTGGCAGGAAAGAAAATCCCTGTTTCAACGGTTCTGTGCCAAAATTAAATCGCGGATACCCCATAATGTCATCAACACCGATTGTGGCGATCAATAACCCGACTAAGCCCGCAATCAGTCCTTTGATGATATTCTCGCTTGCCAGACTTGCCGTCACGGTAAGAGCAAAAATCACCAGAGAGAAGAAGTCCCAAGGATGAAATTCCAACCCGATCTGGGATAGTTGGGGAGCGACCAAAATCAAGACTACGGCGCCGATTGTACCGCCAAAGAAAGACGACCAAACGCCGACTCCAAGAGCAAGGCCGGCCTTGCCCTGCCGGGCAAGAGGATATCCATCGAAGGTCGTTGCGACCGACGACGGTGTCCCCGGAATACCGGTCAGAATTCCTGACATGAGACCACCGGATAGGCCGCCAACGTAAACGGCCATCATGGTGGCAAGGCCTTCAATCGGTGTCATGTTGAAAGTAAAAGGCAAAACAAGCACAACTGCCATGGCAATGGTAAAGCCAGGAATTGCACCGGCCATCAGGCCCGCAAAAGTTCCCAGCATCATAAAGGCCAGTGTTTTTATATTCGCGAGTTCCGCGCTGGCGGCGAGGATCGTATCAAACATATTGTGTCCTCACCCTTCAGTAATACGTAAAAATTTCACCGCGCGGTAGCAGCACACCCAACGCGAATGTAAAAACGGACCACATGGCTCCGACGGCAATAATTGAAACGAGGCAATGCAATGCCATTAGTTTCGGCCGCCAACCCCCAAGAAAATTCAGCATTAAAAAGACAAACAGGATTCCGCCGATTAGCATCCCCAAATAGGGCATTGTTACCAGGAAAACGGAAAACATCGTGAAACAGACAAATGGCGAACGGTAGTAGACAAACCAGCCTTTGAATCCGCCCCGATCGGGCCCTCTGAGATCCGGTCGCATCACTGCACGGACCAAGAAAATAAGACTAAGCAATGTCAAGGGAACCAGAATAATCCGAGGCCATAGGGCGGGCGGCATCTGGCCAAAATCAGGTTTTTCCATTCCCAGCGTTGCGGATAAAAATGTTCCACAAATGAGGAGAAGGACAATCCCAACAACAACATCACGTGTTATGCGCATGGCAGCTTATCTCACTCTGTGACCTGGCAGGAAAATTCGGCAGCAAAGGACCATACGCCTTTGCTGCCGACTATTGGTGAGTATTAGCGTTTGGAAATACCCATTTTCTTGGCAACGCCCATCAAACCGTCTGAGGTTTCGGCAAACCAGGCTTCATATTCATCCGGACCCAAATAGATCAGAGAGGTTCCTTTGGAGGCCATTTGATCCTGAAACGCTTTATTCTGCGTAGCCTTTTCAAAAATTCCAGCCCAGTAATCCCGAATTTCGCGAGACGTGCCTTTTGGCACAACAATTCCGCGGTTAAGGGCGTAGGTCATATCAATTCCGCGTTCTTTAAGCGTCGGAACATCCGGAAGAAGCGGATTGCGCTCATCTGCGGCAATGGCAAAGGCTTTGAGCTGGCCGTCCTTCGTTTGTGTTCTTGCGGCAGCCAAATTAATACCACCAAGATCAATGGCGCCTGACAACAGCCCGGTAATGCGTTTGCCGGTACCTCCTTGATAAGGCACATATTTGTATGACGTCCCTGTTTTATCACCCAGCAACAACCAGAGAAAGTGACTGGTCGCCCCCATAGTTACGCCTGTCGGGATATTTCCAGGATTGGCTTTCGCCGCGTCCAGCATTTCTTCCAAAGTATTGTACGGAACATGTCCGCCAGCACCAATAATTTCAGGTGTGCTGGTCAAGTGCGCCACCGTATCAAAAGCGTCATAATTAAAGTCGACAACGCCGTTGATGTAGCCGACAATCGCGCTTTGATGAATGGCGAAAAGAGTACAGCCATCAGGTTTTGCGCCCAATGCTTCCTTCGCGCCTTTATTTCCCCCTTGGCCCGGAATCGTCACGACTTTAACCTGAGGTGAAGCGCCTGCTGCGTTGATAGTATTTTCAAACACACCAAAAATACCTGCTGTTCCACCACCCGGTCCCCATGGCACGATCAATTTTGCTGTCTTGCACGGCAGCTCTGGCGCCGCTGTAGCTGCGCCACTGAAAACCAGACTTCCGGCGACTGCCGCTGCAATTGCCATGGTCGACTTTACTAATCTGTTCATCAAACTTACTCCCTGTTGTATGTGCCTGTCTTTAGGTGCCGTTTTATTGTCAGCTTGAGACATTGGTTTGATTTTCTTAAAGACAGGTATTCCCTTATGTTGTTGGCTTCTTTCGTTTGAGAGATCATTGTCATCAGACGCACGAATAAGAAGCGCTTTATAAATTTATATTGTTCTTGCTGAAAGACAAAGCTAAATATAATGGAAACACTGTTCACTATACAGGACAATAGCCATGGAAAATCTATCTGATATGGGAATTTTTGCAAAAGTCGTCGAATTGCAAGGGTTCTCGAAAGCCGCGAACGCACTGAATATGTCGAAATCAAATGTCAGCCGCCGCATTGCGTCGTTAGAGGACCGTTTAGAAATTCGGTTACTACAGCGAACGACCCGTAAAATCGGATTAACAGACAGTGGTCGGCTGTATTTCGAATTTTGTTCCCGTGTGTTGGCCGAGGCACAGCAAGCGGACTATGCCATGAACAAGTTAAAACGAGAGCCCAGCGGTCAGCTGACAGTTAGTCTGCCAGAAACTTTTGGTCGCTTTTTTGTTATGCCTATTCTCCCTTCCTTTATGGATAAGTATCCTGAAATCAGAATAAAACTCTCCCTTACGAACCGTAAATTGGACCTTATTAACGAAGGTTATGATGTTGCTATTCGAAAAGGTGACATTGATGATCAAAGTCTTATCGCCGTGAAGCTAGGCGTTTCTCAGCAGCATTTATATGCGAGCAGAGAGT
This sequence comes from Sneathiella sp., assembly GCF_036960985.1. Lineage (NCBI taxonomy): Bacteria > Pseudomonadati > Pseudomonadota > Alphaproteobacteria > Sneathiellales > Sneathiellaceae > Sneathiella > Sneathiella sp. The sequence continues at coordinate 175,438 of NZ_JBALWD010000002.1, forward strand.
ATTTGGAGCGTCATGGCGCCCCAGAAACAGCCAAAGATCTTTTGGAGCATGATTGCCTGTCCGCCGCGGAATCGAACAACAAGGCCGAGTTTGCGCTTTATCGAGACGGAAAGTCCGCCGCGGTGACGGTGCGTCCGCGCTTTGCAATTCAAGATCATGGTGTGGTTTTCGACTTGGTTCTGGCTGGAGTTGGCATCGCACTTGTTCCCGGGTTTTTATGTAATGAGGATCTTAAAACCGGGAAAATAGTCAGAGTGATGAAAGACTGGACAGGCCCTTCCGTGCCATTCCACGCTGTTTATCCATCCTATCGCGGCCTCGCACCAAATGTCCGGGTATTTCTGGACTTCATCAAAGAGCATCTGATGCAGAAGACCCCGTGGGCGAATACTCGACTTCGCCCACAGGAAATTCGAAAGAAAGCCAGCTAACCACCGCCAGGGCCTTGCCGCATGTTATCTGGCAAAAAGGTCGCCAGGTCAGGCACAAAGATCAGAACGAAAACCATAACCACCATGATAAGGAACATGGGGATCGCGGCTTTCGCGATAAAGTTCATTTCATGATGGGTCATCCCCTGCAATACAAAGAGGTTAAACCCAATAGGCGGTGTAATTTGCGCCATCTCGACCACGACAACAATGAAAATACCAAACCAGATGAGATCGATACCTGCTTGTCGGATCATCGGCTCTACAACAGCCATGGTCAGCACCACCGAAGAGATACCATCGAGAAAACATCCTAGGATAATATAGAACACCAACAGAACCATAAGAAGTTCAAAGCGCGAAAGTTCCAATGACCCAATGAGATCTGCCAGTCCTCTTGGCAAGCCCGTAAACCCCATGGACAAAGATAAGAAAGATGCGCCGGCCAGGATGAGCGCAATCATCGCCGACGTGCGTGTTGCCCCCATAAGGCTTTGTGAGAATGTTTCCCAGTTCAGCGATCTCTGGGTCGCTGCCAAAAGTAATGAACCAACAACACCGAAAGCAGCAGCTTCTGTCGCCGTCGCGATACCTAAATACATCGAGCCTATAACAACCGCGATCAAAATAAGCAGGGGAATTAGAAAACGGGAATTTTTGACCTTTTCCGAAAAAGTCATTTTCGGCTCTTCCAACGGTGCAAAATTACTGGAGAATTTCGAGTAGAGGGCCACATAGGCCATAAACAGGAAGGCTAAAAACAAGCCCGGCAAAATACCCGCCATAAAGAGCTTTGTGATACTTTCATTGATAGTCACGCCATAGACGATGAGAGTCAGTGAAGGGGGGATCATCAAGCCAAGTGTCGCGGCACCCGCCAACGTACCGATCACAAGTGATTCGGGATATTTACGCTTTCGTAGTTCCGGTATGGCCATTTTACCGACGGTTGTCAGGGTCGCGGCTGAGGATCCTGAAACAGCGGCAAATATAGTACAGGCGACAATATTTGTATGTACGAGACCGCCTGGCAATCGGGCCATCCAGGGCGACAGGCCCCGAAACATATCTTCCGACAAGCGTGTTCGAAACAGAATTTCACCCATCCAGATAAACAGCGGCAACGCTGTTAATGTCCAGCTTGACGAGCTTGACCAGATGGTCGTGATCATGGTGTCGCCGGCGGGACGCGCTGTAAACATTTCTATGCCAAAAAAGGCCACGCCCAGCAACGCTAGCCCGACCCAGACACCTGTCCCCAGTAATAAAAACAGAACAAAGAGAAATAGGGCAATAAGTTGAATTTCTTCCATAACCCTACTCTCCGTGACTTTGTTCGACGATGTCCGTTACGATCCGGTGATTCCCGACGAACAAGACATGAATAAGATGATCTAGTAGTGCGATTGCAAAGATGATACTACCGATGACCATGGCCATCTGCGGGATCCAGATCGCCGTTGCATCCTGTCCCTGACTGATATCATGAAATTTCCAGGACCAATAGGTCGCCTTGACCGCATAGTAAGCAAAATACCAGGCGAGCCCGGCCCCAATGGTGAAACACCAGATTTCCAAAATACGGCGTACCTTAGGTCCAACCGCGTTGATCAAGATACTGACTCGGATATGAGCCCCACGGTTCAAAGCATGAGCGAAGGCAAAGAATGAGGCAGCAGCCATGCAATAACCGGCGTAATCAGGTGCGCCTGGGAAAACTTCGCCTGTCCAGCGCGCGAGCATCTGGACCAAAATTAATGTCAAAATTGCGACGAGAAAAAGTGAGGCAACAATGCCGCTCGCAAGATAGAGCATATCTAAAAACGATCGGACTTTTTTAAGAGCCGGTGTCATAAAAGTTCCCTCCCCTGAACTTTAGTGAATAGGGAAACGGGAACGGAGATTTCTCTCCGTTCCCGCAATGCATACTATTGCATGCTTTTGTAGGACTCGATAATCGCAGCGCCGTCTGGCCCTGCCGCTTTTAGCCACTCTTCTGTCATGGTGGCGCCGATGTCTTTGAGCTCACCCACCAAAGCATCACCAGCGGGCCCAACAGTCATGCCGCCAGCTTTCAAACCATTCAAAGTAAATGTTGTGTATTCAACCGCACGCCATGTTCCGGCATACTCAGCGAGTTCCGCACAACCGCGAATGACGTTTTTGTTAGCGTCGCTGGTGTCACCCCAAACGTCCTTGTTGACCATAATATAGTTACGCGGCAACCAGGCATCTACTTCATAAAAATGCGAAAGGCTTTCCCAGACTTTACGGTCATAACCGGTAGAGCCAGAGGATACCATGGATTCAGCTACTCCAGTCGCAAAGGCTTGCGATATTTCGGCCGCTTCGATGGTTACCGGAAGCATGCCTGTCAATTCTGCAAGACGTGCCGTCGCATTATTGTATGAACGGAATTTGATACCCTTCATATCCGCGACACTGTTGACTTCTTTTTTGAAGTAAAGTCCCTGTGGTGGCCACGGAACAGAATACAATAGAACCAGATTCTGCTCTGCCAGGATTTTTTCCATTGTTGGCTTGGCTGCTTTCCAGAGCTTTCCAGCATCTTCAAACGATGTGGCAAGAAACGGAATTGAATCAACACCGAAGACGGCGTTTTCATTCTGGTGACCGGAAAGCAGGCGTTCGCCGATTGGCGCTTGCCCAGTTTGGACGGCCCGTTTGATATCTCCACCTTTAAACAACGATCCTGAAGGATGAGTGACGACTTCGATGGCGCCACCAGTTCCGGTCGTGATGCATTTGGCAAACTCAGCGCCCGTTGCTGAATGGAAATTTGATCCGGAATAGGCCATGGGCATATCCCATTTTTCCGCCAATGCCGGAACGGCGAGCAGTACGGCCCCAAGGGCGCTGCCGACCAGTACTTTTGTACATTTTAGTATCATTTGATTACTCCCTGTAAATGTAATTAATTGTCTTCCCTCTTTTCCTGATCTCTCCTTTCAATCAAACCTATCTACACGATAGGGCCTAATATCGATATTTGGCAACCGATCAGAAACCATGTCAGCAATCATCCGCCCTGTTTTAGGGCCCGCCGTTAAACCGACGTGATGATGGCCAAAAGCACAATAAACGTTGGGGTGGTGCGAAGACGGTCCGAGGAATGGCAAACTATCAGCTGGTGCCGGGCGATGCCCCAGCCATTCACGCTTTTCTTCAAATTCGAATTCGGGATAAAGTTTTTTAATCCCTTTCTCAAGCAGGGTAATTGGTCCCTTGCTTGGCGGAGCATCAAGCCCTCCAAATTCAACAATACCCGCCGTACGTAGACCGTCCGTCATGGGTGTTGCGACAAATTTTGAATCTGCGACCATATACGGACAAGGCGGCTTAACATTGGGATTTACATAGTGAATATGGTATCCGCGTTCCGTTTCCAGTGGAATTTTATGCCCTAGCCGCTCTGCTAGTTTGGCGGACCAGGCGCCACCAGCAATGACCACCTGATCATATTTCTCGGCGCCGCCGTCAAAAACCACTTCCATTCCCTCACCATGTTGGCGCAAATCCGTCACATCGGCCTGAACCAATTGACCGCCCTGACTTTCAAAATGACGAGCCAAAGCTTTGACATAACCACCCGGGTCGGCGATATGTCCGTGATCCTGCATTTTACACCCAAAGTGGTATCGGTCGCCTAAAGCCGGATCATTGGCAAGTAACGCTGTCCGATCCATAGGAACTTCGATGAAACCTTGTTCGCGACGTAAATTCCAGACATAGCTGTCGTTTTCGAATCCCGCTTCATCGCGATAGAGGAAAATATAGTCACCGGGATGAATAAACGCCTCAGCTTCTGTTCCCTTCGCCAGGGCCAAATGTTCATTAACAGCATCTTCCAGTAAGGGGACCAAGCCGTCGGAGATTTCTCGAACTTTTTCGTCTTTGCTTGCAGATAGATACTGCCGCAACCAAGGTAGCATTTTCACAAGATAGGACCAGCGCACAAATAACGGCTGCTCAGGATCCATAAGCATTTTTGGGGCCTTAGCGAGGATGCCAGGGGTCGGCACAGGCACAACTCCACAACGAGCTAGAACACCGCCGTTACCGAAACTTGTTCCTTCACCAGGCGGTAAACGATCAATGATCGTAACATTGTGACCGTCACGGCGTAGCCATTCAGCGGAAGAAACTCCGACGATGCCTGCACCGATAACGGCAATATTTTTTGCCTCACCCGGCATATATTACTCCTTGATAACTGAAGCCCATTTTCGAATTTTCCCCTCATCAACTGTTCCGCCCAACCCGCTGGCGGTTGGCACCTGAACTGCCCCATTCTCACACGCAAACGGTGCCTCAAGAACATCCTCAGTCAGATAGTATCGTGCCTGATAAAACTCGCAACCTAATGATATATTATCTGTTGCCGCAATCATATGCGTTCCTGCCAGATGCGCCAGACCGGATTCGAACATATCTCCACCATAGCAGGCAATGCCTGCAGACTTGGCAACGGCAGATACATCTTGACCGGCCCGCATGCCCCCGCTTTTCATAATTTTGACACTGAATAAGTCGGCGATTTTGGCTTCAGCTGCCCGGTAGGCATCAACCGCATTAAAGACGCTTTCATCAGCCATGATCGGAATATCTATCGCCGCTGTCAAAGCCGTCATTGCCCGCCAGTTGTCCGCAGGTACCGGCTGTTCAATGAACGTTGGTTTAAAATTTGCGATATCGCGTAGTTTTACCAGCGCTTCATGAGCGACAAGCCCCTGATTATAATCGACCCGGATGTCCACATCAGGAAAGTCAGACCGCAAACTCTCCAGCCGCATAAGATCAAACACATGTTCGGCAAAGCCTGTTTTGACCTTAAAGATCCGAATACCGTCGCTATGGGCGCGTTTTGCAAGATCCGTGTCACGGCCGAAATCGGGATCGGCGATGGATATACTCAGGGGAATTTCGTCACGGACGCGCCCGCCCAATAATTCGGCAACCGGCAATCCGCATTGCTGGCCATATAAATCGTACAAAGCCATTTCCAGAGCCGCTTTTGCTTCCGGTGCTGCTGCAACGGTTTTGTTGGCGACGCGCATGATACTCGCCACTTTCGCCGGATCTTTTCCAACTACATGTGGGCGAAAATGCGTATCCAGCGCGCCGGCCGCAGATTGCGCCGTTCCTGTAAAGACAGGCCAGGGCGAGGCTTCACCCCATCCGCATCTGCCTTCCGTATCCCGAAGACAGACAAAGACGTTATCGATCCCACCCTCAACGGAACCAACACCGTGGTGGCGAGGCGTTTGGACCTTTAACTCTGCCAGATAAACTGTCATATGAGAGACAATTGCCATCAAGTTTTCCTTACGCGACCCATTCACTCACAGGTGCATTCGCATCCTGCAGCGGTTGGCTAATCACATCGATTAAAGTTGGGCCATTATGAGCGATCGCTTCCTTCAGGATCCGGTTGAGATCCGCCGGATCTTCCACTCGCCACGATTTGATGCCGAACGCTGCCGCAACAGCGGCGTGATCCGTCACGTTAAAATCGACATTATAGTAACGTTCCCCAAAGCCTGTTTTCTGCCCAGCTTTTATCCATCCGTAAACTGAATTAGAAATTACGATAAAGGTTATGGGAAGATTATATCGGGTCGCCGTCTCGAATTCGCCGCAAGAAAACCCAAAGGACCCGTCACCCATCATCGCAATGACTTTACTCCCCGGTCGGCCAACCTGTGCACCCATGGCTGCAGAGAGAGAATAGCCTAATGCTCCGTGAGCCCGGTTGCTGATAAAATGCCGTCCCGCCTGCCGCCAGGGCTTAAAGCCAGAAACATAAGGACAGGGTGTTCCTGGATCCGCGACAACCACCGCGTCGTCGGGCAGAACCCGATCAAGTTCAGCAATCAATCGCTCCGGCTTAATGGGTGAATCGTTTGACACCGCCAACAGCTCAAACGCAGCAAACTTGGTTTTCTTGGCGTCAGCCACTCGGGCCGCGCCACCAAATCCCTTCGGTGCTTTGCCGCTCATATCCAGCGCCATATTCAGGGATTCAAGCGCAAGCCGCGCGTCGGAAACAATGCTGACTTCAGTCGCATAAATCGCCGAAATCACTTCGGGGTCGGAATCAATATGTACGATCGGCGTACCGAGCGGTGGAGACCGCCAACGTTCCGTCGTCACAGATCCAGCTCGGCAACTTATAAAGATCACAAGATCCGCCTCGTCAACTACAGCGCGCGTCGCAGGAACGCCGCCATTCGATCCGACCACCCCAAGGCAATTGGGATGAGTATCGGCAAGCGACCCCTGTCCGGATACGGTTGTCGCAACGACGATATCAAGGCGCTCTGCAAATTGCTGCAAAGCCGTTTCTCCGCCTGAAATAATGACACCGCCACCGACGATAATTACCGGGGATTTCGCTGCCAATATTTTATCCAGCGCGGCTTCCACGTCACATGGATTGGGGCCAGATGGCCAAGCCGGAAACTGACCGAATTCAGCTTGTCCCCAAATATCTTCGTCCGGAACATCATGTTTTTGAACATCGAAAGGTAGCGCAAGATGAGCGGCGCCAGGCCGGCCAGTCGTCATTGCCCGGAAGGCGTTGCGCACCATCGTTGGTAGTCGTTCAGCCGTATCGATAACGCCATTCCATTTGGTCACCGGTTTCATCAACGCGCCCTGATCCAACTCTGTCAGAGGGTATTTTCCCAGCGACGACACCGACACATCGGTGGTTATTCCCAACACAGGGATAGAAGATTCGTTCGCTTCCGCTAAACCTGGCAGGATATAAGTCGCGCCTCCGCCCGAAGGGCCTTCCGTCACGCCGACTTTCCCCGTAACCCGCGCATAGGCATCCGCCATATAGGCGCCATGACGCTCATCCCGCGTTAAATAATGGGTTATGCCATGATCCAGATTAAACATCGCGTCATAAAACGGCAGCGATGTATCTCCACATAAACCGAATATATGTTTCACATCATGTGCCTGTAGCAGACGCACCATAGCCTCCGCGCCTGACGCCATGTTCTTGCCTTCTGAGGCCATTCGGGTTTCTCCAAATATCAATTTCAAACTGTATACAGTATTGCACATAATTTTATCTGGCGGTCAATAGCGTATTTCGATAATTGTTAGTAAAGCTATATTTTGGCTTGGAATATTCAATTATTATCTGTTATATCTTTGCTAGAATTGAATACAGAATAGGATACACCCCATGGCCTTGGCCGAAGAAAAACCGTCCAGCAGCGTCGTGCGCCTCTATGATCACATTAAGGACCGAGCCATTTCCTTTAGCTTCAAACCGGGCGAGCGGATCAATGAAGTTGATCTTGCAAAAAAGCTGGGCGCCAGCCGTACCCCGTTGCGAGAGGCGCTCAACCGGTTGACGGCCGAAGGCCTGCTTACCTTTGAAAGAGGACGTGGTTTTTTCTGCCGAGACTTAAAGCCCCGGGAAATTTTCGAGCTGTATCAGCTGCGATCTACACTGGAGGTCGCTTCTGCACGCCTTGCCTGTGAACTGGCGACAGATGATGAATTGAACGCCGTTAAAAAATTTCTAGTGGAAACCGGAAGCGACAGGGGGGCGTTGTCCAGTGAAAAACTGGTTGAGTTTGACGAAATCTTTCATGAACACATCGTCTCCTTCACCCGCAATTCGGAAATGGCCCGTGTTTTAAAAAATGTAAATGAACGGATCAAGTTTTTCCGCTGGATCGATATGGATAATCGGCGAAACGATACACAGCATGAACATCGTAATATTTTGCAGGCGATTTGCGCCCGCGACGCCGACAAGGCTGGGGAACTCATGCAGCGCCATATCACCTGCCGCCTAGACCAGATAACTGCCGCCGTGAAAGAAGGATATGCGCGCATTTATATGGGAACGGAGGGGTTGGATTAATGACGGCTTCTTCTGATATTCAGTATGGCGGTAAAGGCTTGTTCGGTGCCTCTGTCGGTATCTTAATGCTTGATGCACAGTTTCCGCGTATTCCTGGCGACATGGGCAATGCACTCACCTGGCCCTTCCCTGTCCATTATAAAATAGTCCGCGGCGCCTCTCCAGAATTGGTCGTGCGCGAGCAAGCAAGTGGATTGTTGAACGATTTTATCGACGCAGCTCGGGATTTGGTCAGGGATGGCGCTGACGGAATTACGACAAATTGCGGTTTTCTCTCTTTGTTTCAAGCGGAACTTGCGGCAGCTGTCGGAGTACCCGTCGCAACGTCCTCCCTCATGCAAATTCCCATGGTGGAAAAATTGTTACCACCAAGCAAACGCGCTGGCATTCTAACCATTTCCGCACAGACTTTAACTGAAGCACATCTTGATGGCGCCGGCGTCGCCCGCGACACACCTGTTATGGGAACCGAAGGCGGGACAGAATTCACCCGGGTCATATTGAATAACGAAACGGTAATGGATGTGACCAAAGCCCGCGAAGACATGCTGACAGCAGGCCGGGAATTTGTTGCAGCGCACGAAAATCTCGGCGCCATTGTGCTGGAATGCACCAATATGGTGCCTTATGCAGCCGACTTGCGACGGGAGCTTGGGTTGCCGGTTTTCAGTATCTACTCATTTATCAACTGGTTTCAATCCAGCTTGATGCCGCCTGTTTTTACTACCGAGATATTGGATCCACGACGTTAAGTCCCGTCATTTGACAAAACGACGGCGATAAAATAGGGCAACCCCAAAAGAAATAACAGCAAACATGAAGGCGGCGGCTGTTACAATGCTCGGACCTGAAGGCGTATCGAATTGAACGGAGCCAAAAATTCCCCCGATCACGGCGCATAAGCCCAATATTGCTGCCATTAGCGCCATATTCTCCGGCGACGTCACCAATTGCCTTGCCGTTGCTGCCGGTATAATGAGCAACGACGTTACAAGCAATATGCCGACGATACGGATCGATACGGCAACGACAATCGTCATCAAGAGCATCAGCAGAATATTGCTCCACATTGTGTTAACCCCCTCAGCCCGCGCCAGGTCCTCATGAATTGTCATCAAGGTCAGCGACGACCAATTAGCAACAATCAAGGCAATCACAACGACGCCGCCCCCATAAATCCAGTAAAGGTCAGTCATACGAACGGTCAGAATATCGCCAAATAGGTAACTATGCAGGTCAAACCGCGGATTATCGAGGAAACTGATGGCGACCATCCCAATGGACAACGCCGCATGTGCCAGGATCCCCAGCAAGGTATCTGTCGCCAGCACTCGCCGATGCTGCAGCCAGACAAGCAACAATGCAAAGACCGAGCAGACAATGATCGTTCCAAGATTGACATTGATCCCGTACAGCAAACCCAGTGCGATACCGAGCAGTGCGCTATGGGCCAGCGAGTCACCAAAATAGGACATCCGTCGCCACACCACGAAACATCCAAGTGGCCCGGCAATCAGTGCAACGCCAATGCCGGCAATCAAGGCACGTATAACAAAATCATCACCCATGGGAATGTGATCCGTGATCATCGTGGCCATGGTCGTGGTCGTGAGAATGGTTGTACACAGCCATCAATTTCGCCATGTCATTTCCAAACAGCGATATAAATTCCGGATCCCGGGTCACCATATGGGGTTCACCAGAACAGCAAACATGATGATACAGGCAAACCACTTGCTTCGTACTGGACATTACCAAATGCAGATCATGGGACACCATGAGTATACTGACATCCCTTTCAGCATAGATGCGGTCCAACAATTTATAGAAGGCCAGCTGACCGGTCACATCTAAATTCTGCGCCGGCTCATCTAGGACCAAGAGCTCCGGGTCGTCAAGCAGCGCGCGCGCTAACAAAACCCGCTGTAATTCCCCGCCTGACAATATATGCAACGGCTGCTCCAGTAGCTCGGCGATGCCAGTCTCCTCTGCCACCTGCTCCAAGGTTTCCTTGCTCGCTTTCTTGCGCAAGCTCAAAAACCGCCGCGTACGGATGGGAATGGTATGGTCAGCAACAAGTCGTTGCGGAACATAGCCGATACGAAGTCCTTTTTTGCGGATCACCTGTCCCCGGTCCGGTTTGTAGAACCCCATGATACATTTGAGCAACATGGATTTTCCGGCGCCGTTTGGTCCGATAATCGTAATAAAATCCCGATCCTCAAGAGCGAGAGAGACATCGCTCAAGATTTCACCGCCCTCCCGAACAACGAAAAGGTTCTCTGCAGATACCAGCGCGGTCATAGACTATGGCACTCCCCACATTCGCCGGAAATTTCCAGGGTTGTGTGCTGAACCCGAAACTTGTTCTCCTCAGCAATGCCCAATATCACGTCAGATAAATCCGCATTGCAGCATTCCTTCGCTTCTCCGCACTGGGTGCAAATAAGGAAATAACATTCACTGTGTTTTAACGGATGGCTGCAACCCGCAAAGGCATTCAGACTATTTAGCTTGTGAACCAGGCCATTTTCCAAAAGAAAATCCAACGCACGGTATACAGTCGGCGGTTTAATCGCCGCAATACGGCTGTCCAGACGCTCTAGTATATCGTACGCCTTGATCGGTCCGTGATTTGTCCAGACCAGTTCGAGGACGTTGCGACGAATATCGGTAAACCGCAAATCCTTGGCTGCACAGATTTCCTCCGCCTCTGCCAACGCGGTCGCAATGCAATCACTATGGGCGGTGCAATTATGCATGATGATCTTCCGTATGGGGTTGTTTGTCAGATAGTGTTATAATATAACATAACATATATTCACGCGCAACAATCTATAGGGCAGCCCCTTCATGTTTCGAACTTTCATATTTATCTTTCTGCTCTTGGGTTTTTCGGCGCCCGTAATGGCCTCACAGACCCAAGGCATTGTTGTTTCAATTAAACCGCTGCATGCATTGGTGCAGGGTGTTATGGGGACCACAGGTGAAGCAGCTTTGCTAATGCGGCAAAACGCCTCCCCGCACGGATATTCACTGAGGCCTTCACAATTGCGACTTTTGCAGGAAGCGCGTGCAGTTTTCTATATTGATGACGCGTTTGAGACCTTTCTCCGAAACGCCCTTAAAAACATCCCTGAATCTGTCCAAGCGACCGAAATAGCGCATCAGCCCGGCATGGAAATCTTGCCTCTACGGCGCAGTAGTGACTGGGACGACCATGATGACGCGGCGCATGGGCATCAAGAGACAAGCGCCCAGGCAAGTAGCGATCACGATCATAACGGAGATGACTTACATGTCTGGCTCGACACCGATAATGCCCGAATAATGGTCGAAATTATCGTTCAGAAATTGGCCGAAGTTTATCCAGAGAACGCGCAAATTTATCAAAACAATGCTAAAATATTGCTGGCACGGATCGAGGTATTGGATCAAAAACTCGCCGAATTACTAACTCCGGTAAAAGACAAACCCTACATCGTCCTTCATGATGCTTATCAGTATTTTGAGCATCAACACGGCCTCAATGGCGTCGGCTCTATCACTGTCGAGCCAAACCAGCCGCCGTCAATCACAGATGTCCAGACAATTCGAAAAAAGCTGCGCGATAGGAACGTCGTCTGCGTGTTTCGGGAGCCGCAATTCAGCGACCGGCTTATCGAAACGGTCATAGAAGGAAGCAGTGTCCGTATTGGTACACTCGACCCCATTGGAGCCGATTTGGAGCAAACACCAGATTTCTATTCTGTGTTGCTGCAAAATCTCGCCACCAACTTCGCCGCCTGCCTCAATGATGAGACCAAATAAGTCTTTTCTCGTGCTAACGGCTTTCAACATTTTTGTTGCCTAGAGAAGGCAGAAACGCCACAGTGATTTGTATCGTGAAGCAGAGGGCCGGGTGTAATATGCAAAAAATCATCACACTAGTAGCTTTTCTCGGAGTTTTTTTAGCGCCGCTTTTGGCGCTAGCTGGCCCGGAAATCGGCACCGTTACCCGACTGCAAAATAGCGCGACTGTCATCCGCGATGGGCAAACACTTCCGCTGAGGCCCGGTTCCGCGATCCAGGAAAATGACGAAATCAATTCTGCGAAAGAAGCGCGGGTTGAGATCACTTTTAGCGACGAAACCAAATTGACCATTGGCGGAAACAGCACCCTCATCATCGACCGGTTTCTCTATGATCCGAAGAAAAGCGTTGGACGCATCTTACTTGACGCCGCACAAGGCCCCTTCCGGTTTATTTCGGGCGGTATCGGAAAAATGAAAAACAAACGGGCTGAAGTAATAACGTCCTCGGCAATCATCGGTATTCGGGGAACAGATTTCTGGGGCGGACCCTCGGCTGGCGTCTATGGTATCTTCCTGATCGACGGAATCATTGTCGTGCGAAACGCCGAAGGCGGCCGCATTCTAACGGCATCGGGAACCGGTGTAAATTTAACCGGCCCATCCGTCGCCCCGGGCGAAGTTTCTGTGTGGGGTAAATCCCGTGTCGCAGAAGCGGTTTCCTCCGTAACGTTCAAATAAATTCAGCAAGCGAAAAGGGATTGCAATGTGGCCAGATAACCGATTAATGGATCTGTTAGAAATTGATAATCCACTTATTCAATCCCCGATGGCCGGAGCCAACGGATCAGCGATGGCAATTGCCGTCAGCAATGCCGGCGGACTTGGGTCGCTGCCCTGCGCCATGCTGGGCATGGATGGCATCCGGGCTGAAGTCGGCATAATCCGTCAGCAAAGCCAAAATGCCTTCGCCATGAATTTTTTCTGCCATTCTGCTGAGCCTGCGGACCCTGCCCGGGATGACGGTTGGCGAGAGGAACTTGCGCCGTATTATGACGAGCTGAAGATTGACCTGACGAATATCCCGTCTGCCGCACAAAGAACGCCTTTCGGCGAGGACCAATGCCGACTTGTCGAAGACCTCAAACCCAAAATAGTCAGCTTTCATTTTGGATTACCCGAGGCTGGGCTAGTGGATCGTGTGAAGGCGACGGGCGCAACTATCATCAGCTCTGCAACAACTGCCGATGAAGCCCGTTGGTTAGAGGCCAGAGGATGTGATACCATTATTGCGCAAGGCGCCGAAGCCGGCGGCCACCGCGGAATGTTCCTGACCCAAGACGTAACGGCGCAAGCCGGAACATTTGCGCTGGTGCCGCAAGTGGTTGATGCGGTTTCCGTGCCGGTTATCGCCGCCGGTGGAATTGCCGATGGTCGGGGGATTGCCGCAGCATTTGCCTTGGGTGCCGCCGGTGTCCAGATTGGAACGGCGTACTTATTTACCCCGGAATCCCTGATCAGTGATTTGCATCGCGACGCCTTGCGTCAGGCAAAAGACAATAAAACAGCTATAACCAATCTGTTTTCAGGCAAGCCAGCACGTGGCCTGATAAACCGGGTCATGCGCGAAATTGGCCCGATGTCAGATGCAACCCCGGCTTTTCCAACAGCCGGTGCTGCGTTGGCACCGCTAAAAGCGAAATCAGAAACCGCCGGATCCGCGGATTTTTCTTCTCTGTGGTCCGGACAATCTGCGGCTCTGGGCCAAGAAATGGACGCGACAGATCTAACCCATCATTTACTGTCCGATGCAAAAAAGAGGTTGGCGACACTGTCCAGCTAATATTCGCAATAAGATATTTCTCGCAAAACTCTCCGTCTGCGTCGTATTTTCTGTCTTCAAAAGGACAATCGAATTGAATTCAGCGGTGCTTTGTTTAAACTACACATGAAAATAATATTTAATTATTGGTATGGGGCACGATTGGCCATGTGGGGACATTTCTTTAAAATACTAACTATCAGTCTTATGCTTTGGGTTGCGTCGCCTCTTAGCACCGTGGCTCAAACGGCTGAGGAAACAGGAGCCTTAACATCAGAATCGTTGCAGAAAATTATTGATGACGCCGCCACTAAAGGTTTGGATGTTGTCGTGGTTTCCACGAGAAAGGCAGCAATAGCCCCTGCCGGGCCGGGTGCTGCGGAGGACTTTCAAACGGCCATTGGTTCGTTCCGGACAAACTTTTTGACACTTTTAGAGCAAGTTCCACAGGTTATTCCGAATGTTGCGGAAACTCTTATTGACGCGAGTACAGCCATTGGCGGGAACGGTCTCTGGTGGGCCGTTTTGGTCGTCGTTCTGGCTATGGGCGTCGGTATTTTTGCTGAGCAACTCTTTCTAAAATGGTATATGGCCAAATCCAGACCTATCTGGGAAGCCCTCCCCGTAGAACGCAGTATCAATATGTGTTTTTTGTTGGCCCGCTACCTCGGCCGGACCGTCGGGGTCGTCATTTTCGCGATCATTTCCATTTCACTAGCAAGTATCGTCCTTGGGGACAGCACCTTCGAAGAGGTGACAATTTTTGAATGGGTTTCCACCGTTGCCATGGCTATGCTGATGGTCGAAATCTGGAGAATTTGGCTTGCGCCAGACGCCTCAGTGCGCCGCATACCGGATATGTCTGACGCCGACGCGAGTAATATCTTTAGCTGGCTCCGGGGAATATTTATCTTCGGTTTATCCATTGTCGGTCTGACTGAATGGCTACAGCAACTCGGTCTTAATCCGACCTCACTGGCAACTCTTCAAATTATCATGGTCGTCGTCTTCCTTTCGCTTATAAATGTTGTTCTTTACAAAGCGCGGGACGCCGTCTCGAAGCTCATTCGGGGCTCTACGCCCCCGTCAGAGCTATCACTTATTGTCCGGGTATTTGCAGCAAGCTGGCATCATATTCTTGGCGTCTATTTCGCATATGCCGGTATTGTGTCTGTTTACCGCCTGATCATGGAGTTGCCAAACGCGCTTGGCTTGATGGCCGCGCTATTCTTCACACTCATTGCCTGCCTAACCGTTTATGGTGTTGGCACGGTGATCATCGATCGCCTGCTGGCCAAACGCCAAATCCAGTTCCATCAAGAAAATCCCGACGTCACCAGGGTCGTCACGACAACAATTTTGTCAGACGATGACGAACCAACGGTTCTAGAAAGAACAGAAACGGGCCCCGATCCGTTAATAACCCGGGACTTGACTTATGTTGGCCTGGCGCGCCAGGGACTTCTCCTGGTTATCTTTGGGTTTGCCGGTGTCTTCCTTCTCGCCCAATGGGGTATCGATCTTTTTGATGAAGAAAGCTCCCTTGTCCGCGTTTGGGACGTCGTGATCGTCCTTATTGCCGGATATATTGTTTTCCAAGTCGCAAAAATTACCATAGAGCGAAAAATCGAAGACGAGGGGACCGGCGCGGAAGCAGAGCCTGGTTCGGAAGGCGGCGGTGCCGGTGCGACACGTATCGCGACCCTCCTGCCCCTTATCCGTTATACTATTCTGGCAACAATCGTCGTGATGACAGCCATGATCGCCCTATCTGGTCTCGGGCTGGATGTCGGGCCCTTATTTGCCGGTGCCGGTATTATTGGTATGGCCGTCGGTTTTGGCGCCCAGACCCTGATCCGGGATATATTCTCCGGTGCATTCTTTCTTTTCGACGATGCCTTTCGCAAAGGCGAGTATGTCGATGTGGGAGACGTCAAAGGCACCGTGGAACGGATTACCATCCGGTCTTTGCAACTCCGCCATCAT
The DNA here is from genome assembly GCF_036960985.1 of Sneathiella sp. Lineage (NCBI taxonomy): Bacteria > Pseudomonadati > Pseudomonadota > Alphaproteobacteria > Sneathiellales > Sneathiellaceae > Sneathiella > Sneathiella sp. The sequence continues at coordinate 191,380 of NZ_JBALWD010000002.1, forward strand.
ATGGGCCCGCTGAATACCATTCCCTACGGCGAAATCCGGATGCTCAAAAACTATTCCAGAGATTGGGTCATGATGAAGCTGAAACTTCGTCTTACGTACGACACAGACGTTGAGAAGGTCAGAAAGCTGATCAAAAACCTCGGTATAGAATTACAACAACACCCGGAGTTTGGGGAAGACTTCTTGCAACCGCTCAAATCCCAGGGCGTCTATGCCATGGAAGATTCAGCAATGATCATTCGGGTAAAATACATGACCCGTCCCGGCGACCAGTTCGTCATACGTAAACATGTTTATGCACGGATCCGCGAATTATTCGAAGAGAATGGCATCAAGTTTGCCCACCGCCAGGTAACCGTTAGATTGGCGGACAGTGAATATGAAAACTTGACGGAAGCGCAGAAAACACAAGTTCTGGGCGCGGCATTGGAAGAACCGGAGCCGAAACCCAAATAGTCTGTTCCAGGAAACTCTGGTGCACCGAGAACAGTTCTTTACGCCGGGAGTATCTAATGCAGATTGTTTAAGCAGTCCATTCTACAAGGATGTTCTATTGAAATACGGGCTGGTTAAACTAGAACCTATATCCAATGCCAATCATGGGGCCGCTATAGGTTGCGTCGTAGGCAAAATAATCAGCCCCGCTGCCTTCATCATAATCCATGTATAGCACCCGGTATCCAGCAGTAACCTCAATATTATTGTCAAATAAATAGGCGTAACTTGCAAGGATCTGCCAGGTATTATTAGATCCAACACCAAACCCTCCAATATCGCCATACAATGTTAATCGTGATTTTTCCGATGGGTTAAATCGCGCCCTGAAGCCAATTATTGGATCTACCCAACTCACCTTTTTTTTACGAACTGCAGCGCTCGTAAATCCAAGAACGGAAACAGCCGTTCCCAGGGACAAATTAAGTTCGTTGTATCGTGCGCCACCGATCAAGTCCACTTTAACATTACCGCTAAATGAGTCTGGATCTTCAAAATCAATGACTTTATAGCCCACTAGCGCTTCAACAACGAGTTGACTCAACTCTGCTTTCGCGTTGACTGTTACGACATTATTACTAACCGGACTCTGCTTATTGTAGAGGGACAAATACGCAATATCGAACATTAAAGATAGCTGATCATCTTTTCTTGCTTCGTAAAAGCCCATGGTCCCGAATTCTAAATTATCCAGAATATCGCTAAACTCAACATCAAGTGGGACATTGACGTTCCTGATGCCAAGATCCCCTTCGATTGCCGTCGCATATAAATAAAGCTTAACTTCATGTTCCCAATTTTTTGCTTTTTCTTCAGAAGAAGCGGCGGGCAACAGGAAAAAGGACGCAAATAGAAAACTGACGCTAAAGGTCGACATAAAAAATTTACTGTTGTTGTTATTGGTTTGTTTTAGTCCCTTATGCAGCACGCTATCCCTCTCTTCAAAACCAATCGATTATCTAAAACTTGTACAAAATGCTAGCCGACGCATAGCCAAAGGTATCGCTCCCTCGAAGTTTTGTAAGTGGGCTATCAGCCGCACTACCCGAGAGTTTGTTGAACGACGCAATTCCCAATATCGCCCAATTCTGATCGAGGAAGTAGCGGGTATTGAGGCCAACAGAGAAATTATTAAAACCGCTACTGGCATTATATTGCGGGAGCCCGGATCGCGCTGACTGTGCACTATCGATACCAAAATATGTTTCTGAATACTTCTTGGAGACCCAGGTAGATCCAACAAAAGGTGTAATAGCCAGCTTTTTTGAAAGCTTGAAATCATAGCCAGCACTTACATTGACGCCAAAACCTTCCACATCCCCGGCAAGCGCATAAAGGGCTGCGACTGTAAACCGCCAATTGTTCGGCTCATATTCGATAAAGGCACCGCCAAGCAATGTCGTCCCAATGTCACCGAGGCCCCGCAAATCACTGCTTTGGTCCTCGTCCCGCCCAAGATCCAGGTTAAGAAGCGGGCCTGCCCGAAACCCGTTATCATCAATAACATTGTAGCCGAAGCCGCTATATGTCATGCCAAAACCGCGGGTATTCAGAAAGAAATCTTTATATTTTGCGTTTATGGAGGGTTGCGGAATGAATTCGTACTCGTCCCCACCTATATACTCGGGGGCATATCCAACGCCCAGCCCGAGAATCAAATAGTCCCCGCTTTGGTCGGTTTTATCGGAAATTTCGGGTTCTTCGGAATCTGCCATTGCCGGCAATACCGGCAGCATCGCGATCGCAACAACAAGTAATTCTTTCAAAAACCGCATTCTCACTCCAACTGAATATAAATAACATTTATTCATACTGTATTATAACAACAACAGAATTTTGCAAGAACCTTTAATGCCGCAATACCCATTTATACGCGGCCGGACGCCAAATAGATTAGTGGTAAAACTACTCTGAATTTCTAATTAAAAGAGCATAAAAATGTTTTTGTTTCACGTGAAACATGTGCGGATACGAAAGACGAAGGGAAACCCCCGCGTTAGAGGGCTAGTGACTACCCGTAATCCTCAACCGACAAGGCTGTGGTATCGCTAAGGGGATATTGATGGCCGGCCACAACCTGAAATAAGAGGCCAGCGCAAAATTTCGTTTGGCTTGCACGAACTTCCGGATTGCGAACAAAGCTCCCCTTGCCGCAGGCTCTAGCGGGATATTCTTAGCCGTATAAATCCAAATATCGCTAACGCTGCCCCGAACAGGGGTAATGCCGCTGGCAGGGGAACGGCTGATACGGTTACGTTGTCGATATTACCAAAGAGACCAATTGTTGATTCAACTCCCTCGCGGTTTTCCCATCTTCCAGTTTCCGAATTATAAAGACTGCCAAACCCGCCATACCCTACTTCGGATCCAGCAGACCCGGCATCGTACATGTCAAAGAAGAAACTGGTCAGGACAAGCCCCTCACCAAGAAAGATTGGAGCACCAAACCCCGTCGGGGACAATGCCATACCATCGATCACATCGGAATTCAGTCCTGTCTCTTCATTTGTATCAGTATCGTCACTCGGATCGGGTGTATTTTGAATAGAGAAGGCAACAGATTGAAATGACGGTGGCGGATTGGTAAGTGGTGCAAAGTCGATGAGTAGGTTCACGCCGCTATTCCAGTTGAATCCGTCGTTCCAATTGGACTGATTAATCCAAGTAATCGTGCCTAACAAGATTATTCCCGGCGACGTAATCTCCGCACCGAAGGAACCGTTGTTCACTTTTAGAGAGCTTGAGTTGCCGTCTTCAACTCCGTCCGCCTCATCACTGGTCGGCGTCCCCCAAGCCAGTTTATTGGTGACCCGCCCGTGGTCACGAGTGAACCTGTAGCCAAACGTGGTGCATCTATTGTTCCGCTAAAATTGCCGGAAACCGTAGTTGCTTGTGCGAAACCAGCGAAGCATAGGGTGAAAACGCCTAAAAGAGCGAGTTGTTTGAACATGGCTAAACCACGAACCAATAAAAAGTCACTTAGAAAAACTACGATTTTCATCATATTCATCCTGTAAAAATTTAGATAACGCTAATATGTAAGCAATCGTACGTCAAAGTATCAGTGAAACATGGTTAATATCGAATACTGTCCTGTCTTCGTTATCTACGCGATGTAATTTTGAAGTAGACGTTTCGCTCCATATTTGATTTCGATTAATACGCGCAATAAAGTTTTGCTGAGACGTGCATCAATGGTGACGGCTCTGGACCTATACGGCTGCCTCTGGTATCGCCTGATTGCCAAGCCTATTACGGCCATTCGCACGTGTTTTGATCTCGCCCTTCCGTCTCAGAATAACAAACCCCATACGTGCTGATGGGGAATAGTCTTAAACCGTCAACGAGTAGCTTTTAAAATCAATTTCAATGGTCGATTATTGATACTTGAAAAAATTAAGGGCCTAGCTGTTTCCAGCTAAGCCCTTGAATTTTTGGTGGAGCCAGACGGGATCGAACCATCGACCTCTTGAATGCCATCCAAGCGCTCTCCCAACTGAGCTATGGCCCCACAATTGCTGAAATTTCTCAGCAAATGAAATCGGAAACTATGCCGAAGCTTTATAATTTTCAAGACAAAAATGCATTGGCTTGAAAATCAGCTTTCGTCATCGCCCTTGGGAGCAATGACTACACCCGACAGGTCATCTTCTTCTTCATCATCATTTGGCATATCCACCGTGTCCGGATCAATCAGATCTGTATCATCCTTGGTTGGCTTGGTGAGTTCTTCTTTTCTTTTTGCCGCTGCAGCTGCAATGGCTTTTTTCTCCGCGGCAGACGGCCCGGCATTACGTCGCGGTTTCAGAAGCCTTTCCGGAACATTTTCTGCGCCGCAGACCGGGCAGATGATCGGTTTCTTTTTCATATCGTAGAACGGCTTCGTACAGGAGCTGCACCGGTGCTTATCGCCCCATTTCGGATTTGCCATTAAATACCTCATATCCTTAAGTTTGTTCTGGACGACTAACAGCGCCCAAATTAGATATCTGATGCGCTGAATTGCCAGAATAAACAAGCGCTGTCAAAAGTTTCTTTCATTGAAACCACAGCTTTATGTGACATTGACGGAAAAGCTTGCTAAAAACAGGTACATTTTCAACCGTTTTTATGAAATTTTCCGGGTTGCCGGAAATTCCAGATCCGATAAAATTATGACCTCTGAAACATCAACGTATCAACCGGTTACGGCGTGCCGGTCACCAGCCTTGACGGGTACTGTAAATGTCCCCGGCGATAAATCGATTTCCCATCGATCCCTTATTTTGGGCAGCCTGGCTGCGGGAGAAACGCATGTAACCGGCCTATTGGAAGGCGAAGACGTCCTGCGAACTGCTGCCGCAATGCGCGCACTGGGAGCGGATGTCTTTAAAGACGCCGCAGGAGTTTGGCATATATTTGGTCGCGGCGTTGGCGCCCTTTCCGAGCCTGATGGCGTGCTGGATATGGGAAATTCTGGTACCGCGGCCCGATTATTGATGGGACTTGTTGCATCTTGCCCTTTCACAACATTTTTCTGCGGAGATGAATCGCTCCATAAACGGCCAATGGGGCGAATTGCTTTACCGATAACTGAAATGGGGGCAAAAATAACCAGCCGTTCTGAAGGTCGGTTTCCGTTGGCGGTGACGGGTAATCAGCTTATGCCCATTGATTATGAGCTTCCCGTTGCGTCCGCTCAGGTGAAATCGGCTATCATGCTCGCCGCGCTGGATACGCCGGGAGTAACCCGGATCGTCGAGCCGCGCCCGTCCCGCGACCATACCGAAAATATGCTGCGTCATTTCGGCGCCGAGGTCACGGTGACCGCACTTGAAAATGGTTCCCGTGAAATTATGCTCTGCGGCCAGCAAGAGCTGACGCCAACGCATATTATTGTACCGGGAGATCCTTCTTCGGCCGCTTTCCTTGTGGTCGCCGCAGCTATCATACCAGGCTCCGACATCACGATCCTGAATGTCGGCTTGAACCCGTTGCGCGATGGTCTGTTCGAAACGCTGGTAGAAATGGGGGCGGATCTTGACGTTCTCAATGTCCGGACAGAAGCCGGTGAACGGGTGGGCGACTTACATGTTAAAGGGGGGCCCCTGAAAGGAATTGAGGTTCCGGCCAGCCGTGCGCCGTCGATGATCGACGAATATCCTGTTTTATTTGTTGCCGCGGCCTTCGCAACAGGAAAAACAGTCATGAAAGGCCTGCGAGAGTTGCGGGTAAAAGAATCGGATCGCCTGGCAACGATGGCCGTTGGCCTGAAAGCTTGCGGCGTCTCTTTGGAAGAGCTTGAAGACGGTTTGATTATTGACGGAACTGGCACAGCTCCGTCTGGCGGGGGAACGGTCTCAACCGAGCTTGATCACCGCATTGCCATGTCATTTTTGATTTTAGGCTTGGCAACCGAACAGCCTGTAACCGTCGATGATGGACAAGTCATGGAAACCAGCTTTCCCGGATTTGTTCAACTTCTTGAAAGCCTTGGTGGTCAGTTTTCTCAAGGGCCCCACGCATGATCATTGCCGTAGATGGGCCGGTCGCTGCGGGAAAGGGGACATTGGCCCGAAGAATTGCCGAGAAATACGGATTTCAGTATCTCGATACAGGGTCCCTGTATCGCGCAGTTAGCCTGTTGATGTTGAGGGAAGGCCGGGATTTAAAGGATCTGAACATGGCAGCGGACGTCGCCATGCGCGTAGAGGAAATTTCAGCGGATGATCCTGATTTACGTAAAGAATCAACCGGCAACGCCGCCTCGGTCGTAGCGAAAATTCCTGAAGTACGGGCCACTCTTTTAAAGTATCAACGCGATTTCGCACGCCGCGCACCCGGGTCGGTGCTAGACGGGCGGGATATTGGCACGGTGGTTTGCCCGGATGCGGACGTTAAACTATATGTCACGGCAACCGCAGAAATCAGGGCTCGCCGCCGATTTGACGAACTGATCGCTAAAGGCAACGATGTTTCGTTCGACGAAATATTAGCTGAATTGAAAACTCGGGATGCGCGGGATCAGGGCCGGAATGCGTCACCCCTTAAAAAAGCGGAAGATGCGCACTTGCTTGATACGTCAAAATTGGATATAGAAGCGGCACTCAAAGCTGCGAGTGTCCTTATCGATAATCGCATACCTTAAGACGAACCGTTCCGACCACGCCGGAACACCTTATATAAATGCTTCTCGCGTGCGAACAGAATATAGAGAAGCCTGAGGCCATCAATCCGCCGGAAGACCGGTTTGGCCTGATATCTGGATTGTTAAGGAATTCAAAAATATGACTGAGACTACACTTGCCGATGAAGGCATGCCTGCAATGGAAGATTTCGCGGCGCTGCTTGAAGAATCTTATGGCGCCAATGACAACCTTGAAGGCACTGTCATCAAGGGCACCGTTATTAATATTGAAAATGATCTGGCCATTATTGATGTCGGATTGAAATCAGAAGGCCGCATTCCCTTAAAAGAATTTGCCGCTCCGGGACAAGACTCGGATTTGAAAATTGGCGATAGCGTCGAAGTATTCCTCGAACGCATCGAAAACTCTGCTGGTGAAGCTGTTCTGTCACGGGACAAAGCGCGCCGCGAGGAAGCTTGGGAAAAACTCGAAGTGGCTTTTGCCGCCGCAGAACGTGTCGACGGCATTATCTTCGGTCGCGTAAAAGGTGGCTTTACAGTTGACCTTTCCGGCGCCGTTGCGTTCTTGCCAGGTAGCCAGGTTGATGTCCGCCCTGTGCGCGACATTGCACCGCTCCGCGGCATGCCCCAACCGTTCATGATCCTGAAAATGGATCGTCGTAGGGGCAATATTGTTGTTTCTCGCCGTGCTGTTTTGGAAGAAAGCCGTGCGGAAGCCCGCTCTGAGTTAATTGCCACATTGGAAGAAGGTCAGACACTTGAGGGTGTTGTCAAGAATATCACCGATTACGGTGCGTTCGTTGACCTCGGCGGTGTTGATGGTCTGCTTCATGTGACAGATATCGCATGGCGTCGGGTCAATCATCCTTCTGAAGCTCTTACCATTGGTGAAACTGTTAAAGTTCAGGTTATTCGCCTGAATAAAGAAACACAGCGCATTAGCCTTGGCATGAAACAGCTGGAAGAAGATCCATGGGATGCCCTTGACGCAAAATATCCTTTGAACAGCAAATTCCACGGCCGAGTAACAAATATCACAGACTATGGTGCTTTTGTTGAATTGGAAGCCGGCGTTGAAGGTCTTGTCCATGTTTCTGAAATGAGCTGGACGAAGAAAAACGTGCATCCAGGCAAAATTGTTTCAACGTCTCAAGAAGTTGAAGTCATGATCCTGGAAGTTGATCAATCTCGCCGCCGCATCAGCCTTGGTTTGAAGCAGTGCCTTGACAATCCTTGGGAATCTTTCGCCGAAACCATTCCTGTGGGATCGACAATTGAAGGCATCGTCAAGAATATCACTGAATTTGGACTGTTCGTTGGTCTCGAAAATGATGTTGATGGCATGGTTCATATGTCCGACATCGACTGGAGCCAACCTGGTGAACAGGCAATCCAGGCATTTACAAAAGGCGATACGGTGACAGCTAAAGTTCTCGACATCGATGTCGAAAAAGAACGGGTTAGCCTTGGTATCAAGCAGATGAGTGAAGATCCATTTGCCGGTGCCACTGAAATGAAGAAGGGTGCCGTTGTAACATGTACGGTTTCCGCAATTCAGGATGCCGGCATTGACGTTGAAGTCAGCGAAGGTGTCGTCGGCTTTATCCGTAAAGGTGACCTTAGCCGTGACAGAGCAGAGCAACGCCCTGACCGGTTCGCAGTTGGCGACAAGATTGATGCGAAAATCACATCTATCGACAGCAAGACCCGTAAAGTTAGCTTGTCAATCAAGTCCAAAGAAGTTGCCGAAGAGAAACAGGCTGTTGCGCAATACGGTTCGTCCGATGCCGGTGCCTCGCTTGGTGATATTCTTGGTGCCGCAATGCGCGACGCCGACGAAAAAGGGAAAGACTAATCCCATGACAGGCTCTGTTGCCGGTATGACAACCCCCCTCCTTGGAGAGATGAATGTCTACTGACAACGAGACGACACAGGACAGGCGCCGCCTCAAGCGGCGCCTGTCTTTTTGGCGCATCGTCGCCATCATCCTCATCATCGTTCTAGGCGTCTGGGTTTTCGACAGCTTTTCCGAGGATGAACTGACAGACCATGTCGCTCGGCTGGATGTCAGCGAAATTATTGTTGAGAACGAACGTCGACAAGAGGCGATTGGCCGGGTTCGTGATGACGACACAGCAAAAGCGCTGATCGTCTATATTAACAGCCCCGGCGGATCCACCTACGGTAGTGAACGTCTGTATAAAGCGCTTCGGCGCGTTGCGGAAAAAAAGCCCGTTGTTACCATAATTGGAACCATTGGCGCCTCGGGCGGATATCTGACCGCCCTCGCAGGAGAACGCATCTTTGCGGGCGAATCTTCAATTACAGGTTCCATCGGCGTTATCGTTCAGCTCACTGAATTTTCTGAACTTATGGAAAAAGTGGGCGTCACCGCCACAGCGATAACATCCGGTGGCATCAAAGGCGACCCGTCTCCGTTCAAGCCGATTACCAAAGCGGGACGCGAGAATTTGCAGACAATGGTCACCGAAACCTACGATTGGTTTGTTGGCTTGGTCACGGAAAGGCGCCCGCTTGAAGAATCCGAGGTGCGCCGTCTTGCCGATGGCCGCGTCCTTATCGGTATTTCAGCCCTCCGCAATGGCCTCATTGATGAATTGGGCGGAATCGAAGAAGCACGCCAATGGTTGGAATCAGAACGGCAGATTTCGCGCTCGATGCCGCTTCACAAAGTTGATTATAGCGAACCAAAACCCCTCATTGAGCGCCTTTTTAGCGGAATGTTGGGGAAAAGCGTTATAACTGAACGGCTTACACTTGACGGACTGCTTTCCCTTTGGCAACCTAACTAGAAATCAAAAGACACATCGCTAATTTATAAAATATATACGTCTCAGGGGGAGCCTTCCATGATCAAATCCGAACTCATCACGCTCATTGCGGAAAATAACCCCCATTTGTACCAGCGCGATGTCGAACGCATTGTAACGACCATCTTTGATGAAATATCAGACGCATTGTCTCGGGGTGATCGGGTTGAGCTGCGCGGATTTGGCGCTTTTTCAACGAAAGAGCGGGCAGAACGGATCGGCCGCAATCCACGAACAGGCGAAGCTGTCAAAGTCGACAAAAAATATGTTCCCTATTTCAAATGCGGAAAAGAATTGCGCGATCGACTGAACGCGGATTCTTAAGTATCGCCTTTAAGTGAGTTTGTCGGTAATCTGATTATTCATCAGTTTGATATTCAAGGCTGGACATGCTGAAATTTGTTTCCTGGATCTTTTTTATAATCGTTGCGTTGGCTATTTGTGCGCTCAGCATTGCCAATCGACACGAGGTCATGTTCTCCCTGGACCCCCTACCCTTCGTTTTTGACTTACCGCTCTTTTTGCTTTTACTTGCAGCTGGATTTATTGGATTGGTTATCGGCTCCTTCGTTACCTGGCGCCGCGGATCAAGGGCGCGAACTGAAAATCGGCAAAAGCGCCGCGAAAATGCAGATTTAAAAGGCCAGAATACCAAACTTACCCAAGATCTGGCTGAGACAAAACCCACCTCCCAGAATAATACGTCTTCGGCATCGCCACAGACACCGCGCCTCGAACATCAGCAGTAAGCACCTATAAAATGCGGATCTTCAGCCCAAAAGAAGTCGCGGCGGCCTTAAACTACCCTGATCTAATTGGTGCCTTACGCGACATGTTTAAATCAGGCTGCACCATGCCACTGCGGCACCATCATCCGCTGGACAAGAATAACTCTCAACACGGAATGCTACTCTTGATGCCCGCCTGGCAACAGCGTGGCTATCTTGGTGTTAAGATGGTAACCGTCATGCCGGAAAACGGCTCAAAAAACCTGCCTTCCGTGCAAGGGAACTACACGCTTTTTGATGCGGCCAATGGCAGTATCGTTGCCATCATGGACGCGGGCGAGCTTACGTTACGTCGTACCGCCGCCGCCTCCGCCCTCGCCGCCTCATACCTTGCTCGTAGAAATTCGAATTCCCTATTGATGGTCGGCGCTGGCGCCTTGGCACCTTATCTTATCCACGCCCATTGTTCCGTGCGCCCATTAACGGACATAAAAATATGGAACCATAATGGTGACAAAGCGGAAGTACTTGCGAACGCTCTCACAGCGGAAGGCTTGCCCGCACGGGCTATTGTCAATCTGGAAAAGGAAGCACGGACCGCTGATATCATTTCTTGTGCCACGCTTTCAACGGATCCCATCATTCAAGGCGACTGGTTGAAAGCCGGAGCGCATTTGGATTTAGTCGGCGCCTTCACGCCGGCCATGCGCGAGTCTGACGATACAGCGGTTACTGTCGCCAGTCTATTTGTCGACACTTTCGAAGGCGGGTTGCACGAAGCGGGAGATATCGTGCAACCCCTAAACGATGGAATTATCAAAGAATCTGACATCAAGGCAGATCTTTTTAGCCTCTGTGCCGGCGAACATGACGGACGCCTAAATGAAGACGAAATAACGCTGTTCAAATCCACCGGTGCAGCATTGGAAGATCTTGCCGCCGCCATCCTCGTTTATACCCAATCCAACTAACGCGACTACGCTATTAGTTCACCCCCACCCCTGGGAGAGTTTGGCCAAATTTCCCGGCGCATGCGATCACCATATGCCACGAGATTGGGGTATTTTTTTACAGCTGCGAGCAACGGGCTGCGCAACGGCGCGTAGAGCAGATTGGCAAGGAAACCATAGGCTGACGCGTCGACCAGACCAGGCTCTTTACCCATAAAATACTGTTTGTTTCCCAATGCACCCGAAAGCGCGGCAATATCAATCGCCCCCTTCGCATATATTTCCGAACTACTATGTCGTGAGATACCTTGGGCCATTAGATTGCGCCTTACGATCTTGCGGATTTTTCGAGAAATGATCGACCGGAAGATTGACGGGATATGCCCAAAGACTAAAGGCTGGAAGACGGCCCATCCGTCGTCATCGATCCAACGGCTATGCATCAGAACAAAATACATATGCTCCTCCACCATGCGCCGGATCAATATGTCATTTGAGTTGGTCACTTGCGCAGGCGCAACCGATCCAGCCGTGCCTGTTTCTTTTTCAATCCGATCAATGATCAGCTCACTATCGCCGATGACCTCATTATTGATTGTTGCAAAAGGCACCTTGTTTTTCGGGCCCATTTTGGTGAAGGATACTTCTGTTTCGTACGGAATCTTCTTCATTCTGAGCCATGTTTCGAGTTTGAGACCAAAAGGGCTTGCCTGCATTTGCAGGAAAGGCGGGAATTGATGAATGGTGATAGATGGCGTTTCCATGAGAGCCTCATTTCATTGTGTAATTTTCAATAATCACCTAATATCAACAAGCAACTGACACCCTCCTGTCAGTTGATATGAGAAAACGGAAAAAAGATTCAATGAGACGCGCAGATCGACTTTTTCAAATCGTTCAAATTTTGCAACGGCGTAAATCCGTAACAACCGCTCATGCAATGGCAACAGAGCTTGAAGTCTCGGACCGCACCATTTACCGCGATATACAGGATTTGATGAGCAACCGCGTCCCCATCGAAGGAGAGCGCGGCATCGGATATATGTTACGCGATGGCTATGATTTACCACCGTTGATGTTCACAGACGAAGAAATCGACGCCATCATGTTGGGTGTACGGCTGGTTGAAGCACGGAGCGATCCGGCACTATCCCGTGCCGCAAATGACGTTCTGGCAAAAATTGAAGCGGTGATGCCGGTAGAAAGAAGATCTTTATTGCGGTCGGTTCGTCACATCGTGCCGCAATTTTCGACACCGCCAGACATCCATATTGATATGCGCAAGCTCCGGACGGCAATTCGCGGCTTTCACAAAATTGAAATTCAATATCAGGACACTGCTGGCACGGACACTGACAGGACGATTTGGCCCATGCTCACGGTTTTCTTCGACCCGGTGCAACTCCTTGTTGGTTGGTGCGAGCTTCGCCAGGGTTTCCGTAATTTCCGAATTGATCGAATTTCATCCTTTTCGACACTTGAAAACAGATTCCCGTCTTCCAAGAAGTTTGAATTGAAGGCATTTCTTGAGCAACAACGTAAAGTTGACGATGAATAGTTTATATTACGCGATTTCGGAAATTTGTGCCTGTATCGCTTCCCATTTTGACGAAAACTTCTATTATCACCGCTGAAATTGACTCCGGCCCGAATAAAGGACTTATATTTATGCGATTAGCCCCGCGAAATGCCGTCTTTACGGCAATCGATACCACCGACCTGGACGCCGCCCGTTCCCTCGGATCAACTCTTGGTCCGGTTACAGGCGGATTGAAACTTGGTAAGGAGTTTTTTACAGCCCATGGTCCGCAAGGTGTGTTGAATGTTGCGGGCCCGGAAACCCCGTTATTTCTTGATCTGAAGTTTCACGATATTCCAAATACTGTCGCGGGTGGCGTCCGTGCGGCGGCCAAAATAATGACCCCGAATATGCTCACCATACATGCCAGCGGAGGCCCGGCCATGATCCGCGCGGCGGCCGATGCATCTGCAGAATTTGGCGCAACCCGCCCACTTATTCTGGCGGTAACTGTCCTGACAAGTATGGATGATGACGATTTGGCTTCTGTTGGTGTGAACAGCACCGCGGAAGATCAAGTCCTCCGCCTCGCCGAGCTTGCCCAGAAAAATGGTGCAGATGGTGTCATTTGCAGTCCTCGGGAAATTACTGCGATCCGAAACATATGCGGTGCTGGCTTCAAACTGGTCGTACCGGGTATTCGCCCGGCCGGAGCGGATCACGGCGATCAGAAACGCGTGAAAACGCCGCCGGAGGCCATGGCAGACGGCGCAAGCTATCTGGTTATCGGGCGCCCGATAACAGGAGCCGATGACCCGGCGCGTGCCATTGGCACCATTCTCGACAGTTTGGCCGCCTGATGCCAGTTCAAGGTAAAATTTGCGGACTCTCCGATCAAACCTCGGTTGATACAGCGGTAAGCCACGGCGCGCGCTTTATCGGCCTGGTCTTTTATCCGTCAAGCCCGCGATACATCGATCCAGAATTGGCGGCGCAGCTTGCCTCCAATGTGCCTGACAATGTGGACAAAGTCGGTCTGTTTGTTGATCCCGATGATTTCCTGATCCAGACCGTCCTCGAAAGCGTAAAACTAGATTGGATACAGCTGCACGGATCGGAATCTCCGGACCGGGTTCGCGTTATCCGGCAGAAATTCGGTATTCGTGTTCTCAAAGCCGTAAAAATTTCAGATAAAGCTGATTTTGAAGAGGCAAAAAGTTACGAAAAAGTCGCAGATATGTTGCTGTTTGATGCGAAAGCCCCTAAAAACATGGCAAATGCATTACCGGGTGGCAATGGTCTGGTTTTCGATTGGCGCATGATGCAGGGACTAGAGTTTTCTATTCCCTGGATGTTAGCCGGCGGACTCACCGCAGAGAACGTGGCCGAAGCCGTAAAAATCAGCGGCGCCGAGATTGTTGACACCTCTTCAGGGGTTGAAAGCGAACCTGGCCGCAAAGACCCGGCAGCCATTGCCGCCTTTTTGGCTGCATTGGCAGAAATTGAACGTTGAACGAAATTTAGAGGCTGAATTCACAATGTCACAACTGAATACCTATCGGGCTGGACCCGACGAAACTGGGCATTTCGGCATATTTGGCGGCCAGTTTGTCGCCGAAACACTGATGCCGCTCATCTTAGAATTGGATGAAGCTTATGAAGCGTCAAAAAAGGACCCTGAATTCGCGCAACAACTCAGTGGCTTGCTGAAACATTATGTGGGCCGGGAATCCCCGTTATATTTTGCCGAACGCCTGACCGAGCATTTTGGCGGTGCGAAAATCTATCTCAAACGTGAGGATCTCAATCACACAGGCGCCCACAAGATTAACAATTGCATGGGGCAGATCCTGCTTGCATTGCGCATGGGCAAGAAACGCATAATTGCCGAGACCGGGGCCGGGCAACATGGTGTCGCTACCGCGACTGTGGCCGCGCGATTTGGGCTTAAATGCTCGATTTACATGGGTGAAACTGATATCGAACGGCAAAAACCAAATGTCTTTCGTATGAAATTGCTGGGCGCGGAAGTCGTCCCCGTTTCCTCTGGCTCCCGCACATTAAAAGACGCCATGAATGAAGCCCTGCGGGACTGGGTAACCAATGTGGACGATACCTTCTACATTATCGGCACTGTCGCCGGTCCGCACCCTTACCCACAGCTCGTCCGCGATTTTCAAACTGTTATCGGTGAGGAAACACGACGGCAAATGCTGGCTCAGGAAGGCCGTTTGCCAGACACGCTTTTAGCCTGCATCGGCGGAGGATCGAATGCCATGGGTCTTTTCCATCCATTTTTGGATGACGAAGGAATTAACATCATCGGCGTCGAAGCGGCTGGACATGGTCTCGACACAGATAAACATGCGGCATCGTTGAAAGGTGGCCGTCCGGGTGTTCTTCACGGCAACCGAACGTATCTCCTGCAAGATGATGATGGACAGATCATTGAAGCACATTCTATCTCGGCCGGACTCGATTATCCAGGCATAGGGCCGGAGCATTCTTGGCTCAATGACGTTGGCCGCGTCGAATATGTCAACGCCACGGATACCGAAGCCCTAGAGGCCTTCCAGCTTTGTTGTAAACTGGAAGGCATTATTCCGGCGCTGGAATCAGCACATGCCTTGGCGTATTTGGAAAAACTGGCACCTGGCTTGCCAAAAGATCATCTAATTGTTGTCAATCTTTCTGGCAGGGGCGACAAGGATATTTTTACGGTTGCGGATGCGTTGGGAGTTAAATTGTGAACGAAACGCGAATTGATCGACGGTTTGCGGCGCTGAAAGCAGAAGGCCGCGCCGCATTTGTCACCTACATTATGGCAGGCGATCCGAACTTTGAGGCGTCCTTGGAAATTGTCAGAGGCCTGCCCAAAGCGGGCGCGGACATTATTGAAGTTGGATTGCCTTTTACCGACCCCATGGCCGATGGGCCGGCAATTCAACAAGCCGGCTTGCGGTCACTCGCCGGCGGAATGACGTTGAAGTCTACCTTGCGGTTGGTTTCCGAATTTCGAAAATCGGATGATGACACGCCAATTGTCTTGATGGGATATTACAATCCGATTTATGCCTATGGTGTTGACAGTTTCCTGACGGATGCGCTCGCTGCGGGGGTTGACGGTCTCATCGTGGTCGACTTGCCTTCCGAAGAAGATGCAGAACTTTGTCTTCCTGCCCTTAAAGCAGGGATAAACTTTATTCGGCTAGCCACGCCGACGACAGATGACAAACGTCTACCGGCCGTACTCGCCAATTCCTCCGGCTTTTTGTATTATGTGTCCATCGCGGGCACCACGGGAGCCGCGGCGCCAAAGGCCAGCGACGTTGCTATTGCCGTTAATAGAATCCGCAAAACGACAGACTTGCCAATTGCCGTCGGGTTTGGCCTGCGGACAGGTGAACAAGCAGCAGAAATCGCGAAAATAGCGGATGGCGTCGTTGTTGGCACAGCCTTGGTAGAACAGGTTGCGCTTGGCAGCAATGACCAAGATGCTGTAGAACGGGTTCTAGATATTGCCAGGAAAATCTCAAAAGGCATCCGTGGCGTAAAAAAGAACGAGCAGGACTGACATATGAACTGGCTTACAAACAAGGTTCTTCCGAAATTCCGCCAATTAACCGCAAAGCAGGACACGCCTGACAACCTATGGATCAAATGTCCGGGTTGCGGTCAAATGCTGTTTCACAACGATTTGGAAACGAACCAGAATGTGTGTCACCATTGTGAGCACCATATGCGCGTCGGACCAACAGAACGGTTCAGAGCTCTTTTTGATGACGCTAAATATGATGTAATTGAATTACCGGAAGTTCCGGCCGATCCTCTTAAGTTCAGAGATTCTAAAAAATATACAGAACGCCTTAAAGATGCCCGGAGTAAAACCGGTGATCGCGATGCCATGATTGTTGCCCACGGCCGTATTACCGACAACCCAGCAGTTGTCGCCGTACAGAATTTTGATTTTATGGGCGGTTCTCTTGGCCTTGCTGTCGGTGAGGCTATCGTTGCCGCGTCCAAGTTAGCCATTTTACAAAAAGCACCTCTGATCCTTTTCTCAGCGGCGGGCGGCGCGCGGATGCAAGAGGGAATTTTATCGCTAATGCAGATGCCGCGAACAACAGTCGCTATTCAGCGCCTGAAGGAATCCAATCTTCCTTTTATCGTTGTTCTCACCGACCCGACAACGGGCGGCGTAACAGCTTCTTATGCCATGCTAGGTGATATCCAGATTTCAGAACCAGGTGCCCTTATCTGTTTTGCTGGCCCACGAGTCATTGAAGAAACAATTCGTGAAGTTCTGCCTGAAGGCTTCCAGCGCGCAGAATTTCTCCTTGATCACGGCATGCTTGATATGGTTGTCCACCGTCTGGATTTACGCGTAACATTAGCCCGTCTTATTGACCTTATGGGAAATAGAATAAAAGACGCTGTTATTGCCGAAGAAACGAAGCCAGTAGAACTGGCCGTCGTCGCGGAAAGCGTCGAAGAAGACGCACCGAAAGATCTGAAAGCCGCAGAATAGTCCGGGTTAGTTATGGCTCTGGAAACAACCGACCATATTCTGACGCGGCTTATGGCGCTGCATCCAAAAATTATTGATCTGTCGCTGGACCGTATGTGGCAGATCCTGGAAAAGATTGACCATCCCGAACTGCGCCTTCCGCCCGTTATCCATGTTGCCGGAACCAATGGAAAAGGATCCTTGCTGGCGTATCTTCGCGCTATGCTGGAAGCGGCTGGATATAGAGTTCATGTGTACATCTCTCCGCATCTCATTCGGTTCAATGAGCGGATCCGCCTTGCTGGATCGGTCATTGATGAAGCGGCGCTGGCAGATTTACTGTCGTATTGTGAACGCGCTAACGGATCGGCCCCGATTACCTATTTTGAGGTGACGACGGCCGCTGCTTTCAAGGCTTTTGCCGACACACCTGCCGATATTCTCCTGCTGGAAACCGGACTCGGTGGGCGCCTTGACGCAACAAATGTTATTGAAAAGCCTGCATTAACAGCGATCACACCTATTTCACAGGATCATGCTCAATATCTCGGAACTGACATTGCTGGCATCGCAGGTGAAAAAGCAGGAATATTAAAATCAGGTGTCCCCGCAATTTTTGGTCCTCAAGAAAATCTTGTCTCGAACGTTTTAATCTCCCGGGCCGCAGCCGTTGGCGCGACACCTTATATATATGGATCTGATTGGACTTTCTCTGAGCATGACAATGGCTGGAGTTTTTCGTCGAAAAAAGGCCGCCGGAATTTCTCGCTACCTTCCTTGCATGGCTCACATCAAATCGCAAACGCTGCAACAGCCGTCGCCTGTTTAGATCAATTGTCAGGGTTTGATGTCACCGAGGCCGAAATTGAAAAAGGATTAGCCAGTGTCTACTGGCCGGGACGACTGCAACGATTATCTAAAGGGCCCTTAGTGGATGAGTTACCATCACACGTAGAAATCTGGCTCGACGGCGGCCATAATCCTGCCGCAGCAGAACAAGTGGCAAACACCTTTGCAAAGTGGAATGCAACAGATCCGAAACCTGCCTATTTGGTCGCCGGCATGTTGAACACAAAAGACCAGACGGCCTTTTTCGCGCAATTATGCAGCACAATCAGCAAAGGGTGCTGTATTTCCATTGACGGAGAGGCCGCGACAACATCATCGACGGAACTTGCGGCGCTCGCCCGATCCGGTGGTGTTTCGATGACGGCGAAAGATTCCCTGGAGGCAAGCCTTTTGTCTTTACAGGTTGAGCTCAACGCGGGCCCCTGCCGCCTTTTGATCGCGGGCAGCCTGTATCTCGCCGGGCGAATACTCAGAGAAAACGGATGAAGCACCCGTCACGGAGCTAGTCTATAGCCCCCGGTTTCGGTAATCAGAATAGAGGCTGAAGAGGGTTCGTCTTCAATTTTTTGACGTAGTCGATAAATATGTGTTTCAAGCGTATGTGTTGTCACGCCTGCATTATATCCCCAAACTTCGTTCAGCAATATATCCCGCGAGACCACCTTACGTCCGGCCCGATACAAATACTTCAAAATCGACGTTTCTTTTTCCGTCAATCGGACCTTCTGCTCAGTTTCCTTGTGCACCATAAGCTTGTTTGCAGGTCGAAAGCTGTAGGGTCCAATTGTAAAAACAGCATCTTCACTTTGCTCATGTTGTCTTAACTGTGCCCGAATACGCGCCAGCAAGACGCCTATTCGAAAAGGTTTTGATACATAATCATTGGCACCAGATTCCAATCCCAATATCTGATCGCTATCACTATCTTGTGCGGTGAGCATAATTATTGGCGCCTTGATTCCAGCTTTGCGGATCAATTTACAGGCTTCACGCCCATCCATGTCCGGTAACCCCACATCAAGCAAAATCAAATCAAAATGATTGGTCTTTATTTTTTCGAGCGCAGAAGACGCATTATCTGCTTGCATGGTGATAAATTCTTCATGTAAGTCCAGCTGCTCTGCCAGTGTCTCGCGAAGGCTATTATCATCGTCAACCAGTAGAATTTTTTTGCCGGTTGTCATTATTATATCCCCATCTAAATTTCCGTTGCGGCGCCAGTAGCAGCCTTGACTACCATAGAAATTGGTTCCCCATCCTTGTATTCAAGGGCTAAGCAGCGCACAACACCCCTTTTTTCACATAGAAGTGATCTGCCTTTACTCCTAAATCACGGGGTTGTCAGATGCATCTTGCCGGATCTCCATCGAAAAATGAAGCTTTGGTTTCTATAAACTGCGGGCGGCCGTTAAGATTTTGAGTTTAAATGCATATATAGACTGGAAACCAGATTAATAATTGCCGCCCGCCCTCCTCGCCTGCTAATACTCTTTGGGTTGGTCGATAAACACAACCGTTGGAAACCGGGACGCCATGAGCAAAACTGACGTACAAAAAAAAGAACTAAAAAAACTACGCAATGTTGATCGCGCTATTGCGGATCTTCGCCGCGGCCTACCCATCGTTGTCTATGCCGACAAAGAGGCCTCCATTGTTCTGGCAACTGAAATGGCATATGCAGCCGAGTTGAAAGAGCTCGAAAACCTGGGTGGGACACTTCCTGTTTTAGCGCTGACCGCACATCGAGCAAATGTCCTACATATCAAGCCCACCGGTGATGCTGCTGTCAGATTGATAATAGAGAATTGGATGGATGCACCGCTTATGCGCGCACTTGCGGATGCAACCCATGATCTGGATCAGCCTTTTCGTGGACCGTTCACACGCATGAAAGGAAATCTGCCAAATACCATTCCAAGTGCAATCAAGCTGACGAAACTCGCGCGCCTGCTACCGTCAGTCCTATCGTCAGACATGCCTGCCGAGGTTGCCGCTGACCTTGCCGTGAAAGAAGATTTCTCCAGTGTCACCGTTGACGATATTTCCGCTTTTGAAGCAACTGCTGCTGTGCAGTTGAAATCTGTTGCGGCAGCCCGCGTTCCCTTACAATCATCAGAAAACACAACCATCCACGCTTTTCGTCCTGAAGACGGCGGCATTGAACATTTGGCCATTCTTGTCGGCGACCCCAATCGGCATGAGCCTGTTCTCGCCCGACTACATTCAGAATGTTTTACCGGCGATTTGATTGGATCGCTCAAATGCGATTGTGGCGAGCAGCTTCGCGGTGCCCTTAAGGCAATTGACGAAGCCGGCGGCGGGGTCTTGTTATATCTTGCGCAAGAGGGGCGCGGAATTGGTCTAATCAACAAATTACGGGCGTACAAATTGCAAAGCCAGGGATTTGATACCATCGACGCCAACGAAAGATTGGGATTCGATGCCGATGAGCGTGTTTTCCAACCAGCCGCTGAAATGTTCCTGCAGCTTGGGTTTAAAAAGGTCCGTTTGATGACCAATAATCCGGAAAAGGTTGAGGGGTTGGAGCGTCACGGAGTTGAGGTTATCGAGCGCGTGACCCATAAGTTTCCGTCCAATACCCATAATGAGCTTTATCTTGCAACCAAGAGAAAGCGGAGCGGGCACTATTTGTAGCCTTTCCTTTTAAAGACGGCAATTATTGCCGTGCGGTGGTTTTTAAATGCTGTTTTTTCGCAGTTTTCTTGTCTTTTTTGTTGGCATAAACCTTGCTCATTAAGAAGTAAGGAGAGATGAATGTCGATTAACCCTATAACCAGCGACCCCTACGCCTATCTAGACCGAGCGCTCCCGAATTCGCCTGTGGCCCAGTATGTTCCGGCCGCAACCGCTGTACCGGGCGATCAAGCCGACGCGTTTGGAGGAGACGGTTTCGGTTTTGACGACTTTCTCGACATTATTAATCCGCTACAACATATCCCAGGAGTGTCTTCCATATACCGGGAAATTACAGGCGACCAGATAAACCCAGGATCTCGGCTGATTGGAGGATCACTTTTTGGCGGAGGCATAGGCCTTGCCGTTTCCTTCGTCAATGCAGCTATTGAAGACAGCACTGGTAAAGACATAGGCGCACATTTTTTCAGTGTTTTCTCACCAGACGAAGAAAGTGCGCCAGACACCATTCTTGCCGTCACGCCAGAAGATGTGAAAGAGCAAACACCTCCTGCAGCTTCGGCTGTCCCGATCGTGCCAGCAGCGCCGCTTTCTGTAGCACCGAAAACTTTGCCGGTTACTCCAAACGATGAAGAAGTGCCGGCACTTCCA